>NZ_JBCFBO010000002.1:0-300000 GCF_038562635.1 Methanobacterium sp.
AATATAAAAATTGATTTAAATGACCCTAAATTTCTAAAACTAGGATCTGGTAAATATAAACTTATAATAAACCTTCAAATGCCAGGAATAAACAGGGACATAATTTTAGGAAGCCCAAATAAAAAACCAAAACTAAAACCTTACTTAACTCATTACAACAATATAATATTTGAATATAATGCTAAAGGGGATTTATGCCTTTTTGTAACAGAACAACATTTGGGAATTAACAATTCTTATTTTAAGAATGATGATTTATATTTTGAGGGATGGGTCGATGATGAAAAATTAACCCATGAATTTAGGATCGATGCAATAGAAACTGAATCAATGACCAACAAAAATATAAAAATTCCAATTACCCTCAAAAACTGTGACATCAAATTAAATAGATTAATACTTGATAAATTTCCAAATGCAAAGTGTTTCACTTCTATTATTTCTGATGATCTAATAAATAATTTAAAAATAGGTGAATGGTCCTTAAATTATTATAGAAATAATCAAAAAGAGGAGTTAAATGGAAATATTTATCAAAAAAAGATTTTTGGCAATAATCTAATTGAATTAAATAATTCAACGTCAGAAGGAGTCATAATAACAAAATATCGTGCTGAAACCTATTTAAATTCATTAAATTGGGAAAATGATAATTTAAAACTCTCCATATATTTAAATAAAAATAGTTTAGGCGAAGATCAAGAGATATTAAATTCTAAATTAAGGGGTGTTTCCAAAAAACAGGGTTTTATTATTTCTGTTAAAGAAGAAAACATTGAAGAAAATGAGAATATTTTAAAGAACACATTTATCATTAAAACTAAAGATGAAATGAACAACAACTTATTCATTAGTGATACATGGGAATTTTATGTAGATTATACTGTTAAATCTGGCACTATATCTCATAAAATACAGATAATCTATGATAAAACTTTTGAAAATAAGCAGTTTAAAACTCATAAGTACAGAATTATCAATTCTAATGGTTATTTAAGTTTAAATGTGAGTTTAACTTGGTCAAGAAAAGAAAATACCACAAGAAAAAGAGAAGCCTTAGAAAGATATTTCTATCCATTAATGAGGCTTTTACCAATAAATAAAAAAAGAATAATATTTGAGTCTTACTGGACTAACAAATACAGTTGTAACCCCCGCTATCTGTACGAATATATAGATAAAAATTATCCGGAATACGACTGTATCTGGGTATTTTTCGATGAAAGTGTTAAAATTAATGGAAATGGAAAGAAAGTACGTTTTAGATCCTTAAAATACTTTTACTACATGGCCACTGCTAAATACTTTGTAAACAACGTTAATTTCCCAGACTTTTATAAAAAAAGGAGCGGTGTAGTTGAAATTCAAACCATGCATGGAACACCACTTAAAACACTGGGAATAGATGTGCCTGATGACTTTAAAACAAAAGAAAGTTTAAATAGATATATAAACCGGTGCAACAGATGGGACTATATTACTGTATCCAGTGATAAAGTAGCAGATATTGCCAAACGCTGTTTTATGTTTAAAAAAGAGTTTTTAAAGTCAGGTTATCCTCGTATAGATGAAATATTTGCATTGAATACTCCTAAATCCATAAATAAAATTAAAAAAGAATTAAACATTCCTGAAGACATAAAAATTGTTTTATATGCTCCAACATGGCGTGTGAAAAACAAATTTGACTTAATGTTAAACCTTAAAAAGATGAAAGAAAAATTAGGAGACGAATACGTCCTACTCTTAAGAGCACATCCACTATCAGCTAAAGGGTTAAAAAGGGAATTGTTGAATGATTTTGCAGTAGATGTAACTGGATATAGCAGTATAGAAGAGTTGTATGTTATATCCGATGTCATGATAACTGATTATTCCTCTGCTATGTTCGATTATGGAGTTTTAGACAAGCCTATGATATTTTTTGCTTACGATTTGGAGTTATATAAAAACAATTTACGCGGATTTTATCTAGACTTTGAACAAGAAGTACCTGGACCAATAGTATCCACTTCAGATGAGGTTATTGAGGAATTACTAAAATTGGATTCCATCAAATCCAGGTACAAAGACAAAATAAATGCTTTCCATAAAAACTACTGCCAGTACGAGAATGGTGATGCATGTAAGAGTATTTTTAACGATGTTTTTAACAAAAATAATCCACAATATAAAGAAGAAAATCCATTTAAAAATATTTTTAGCAGAATTTTTAAAAGACATGTTAATTAAAAATTAGATATGTTTGAATTAGAACCTGCAGATAATGAGAGAATATTTAACAAATTTACAGCAAAAATATTTACTATAAAAGAGGATATAGCTACTGGATTCACTATTTCACAAATATGTGAGGTAATTATCTTTTTGGAAAATTAGTTTTTATAATTTAGCCAGTTGCTGCCAAATAAGATTTTATTCTTAACGGCATAATATCCTATTTTTTGTTTTATTATGTGTTTTTATCACCCTATTGATCTTTACTGCATTTACACCATTTATATCAACGAAATCCAATTTAAGCGTCAGTTCATAAATGCAATGTTTTATGGAATACTTTTAGCAAACTAATGGAACCAGTGTTTAAGTTTTATTACTGGATTTAATGGTAATTATATTAAACAGTACATTTTCATCATAATATTTGAATTAAAGTAGATAAAATAAAAATACATTACTACTCTATTTTATATTCATTTAATTTGCTTTAGTAATATTTTTTCATACTAATTAATTCATTAAGATTTAACTTTCAAAAATAAAAAATAGCAAATGATATATAAAATAAAACAGTATCCATATGTGTATGAAAAAGATAATCCTCGTTTTTTTATTTTGTAGCATAGCTTTTGCAGCGTTATCAATGACTAACACAGTTTCTGCTTCTTCTACAATTATTTATGTAAATAGTTCGCATGGAAGTGATTCATGGGACGGTCTTTCCTGGAGAACAGCAAAATTCAGTATTAAAAATGCAACAGGGACGGTATCAAACGGTGGAGCAATTAAAATTGCAAATGGGGTTTACACAGGGACAAAAAATACGGGCATCATTATTAACAAGGATATAACCTTCACTGGTCAAAGCAAAACGAGTACTATAATAAACGGAACCAATAGAGCTGAAATATTCCAGATTATAGCAGGTAAAACTGTAACATTTCATAATTTAACATTTGCAAATGGAAATACAACGTATGGCGGTGCTATTGCAAATAGCGGTAATTTAATTCTTGATAATTGTAATTTTAAAAATAACTATGCAACTAGTGGCGGAGCTATTTATACTGTAGGTAACTTGACTGTTAGCAGCAGTACATTTACAAGTAACCATGCATCTTATGGCGGCGCTGTCTACGGTAAGTACGGATCTTTGACTTTTATTAAAAGTATTTTTACAAGTAACAGTGCAACTTGCGGGGGTTCAATTTATAATATGGGTAGTTTGGGTGTTAGCGGCAGTACCTTTACAAGCAACTATGCAACTTATGGAGGTAATGTCTACAGTACAAGCAGTTCAACCTTTAATAGCAGTAATTTCAAGGGTAACCATGCAACTAGTGGTGGTATGATCTTTAGTACGGGTAGTTTGGGTGTTAGCGGCAGTACCTTTACAAGCAACTATGCAACTTATGGAGGTAATGTCTACAGTACAAGCAGTTCAACCTTTAATAGCAGTAATTTCAAGGGTAACCATGCAACTAGTGGTGGTATGATCTTTAGTACGGGTAGTTTGGGTGTTAGCGGCAGTACCTTTACAAGCAACTATGCAACTTATGGAGGTGCTGTCTATATTAACAATAGTTTGAGTATTAATGATAGTATTTTTACAAGTAATCATGCATCTTATGCAGGAGCTATTCTTAATTATGGCAGATCTTTGACATCTATTAAAACTACCTTTACAAATAACAGTGCTTCTAATGCAGGAACTATTCTTAGTTACGGCGGATCCTTAACTTTTATTAAAACAGCTTTTACAAATAACAGAGCAACTGTTGATGATGGCGGCGCCATATTTAATAAAATAGGCGGACGTCTAACTATAACTGACAGTACATTCACGAATAATACTGCTGGTGATGGAGGCGGTGCGATCCACAATTATGGTACTTTAAAGGTAACAAACAGTACTTTCACAAAAAATAAAGCAGATCACGGCGGCAGTATTGACGATGTTACTGAAGGTACTGAAGTCTACACTTCGACTTTTATCAGTAGCAAGTTCTATAATAACTCTGCAACCGGTGTGGGTGGTGTTATACTTTCTTACGTTACTTTGATCATTAGTGGCAGTATTTTTACAGGTAACCATGCAAATTATGGGGGTAACATTTACGAAAACGGTAAATTGACTGTCAGTAACAGTACTTTTACAAGTAACAGGGCAGATAAAAGTGGAAGTGTTATCTTCAATAATGGTAAATCATTGACTATTAGTAACAGTACTTTTACAAGTAACCATGCGGCTTATGGAGGTACTATTTACAGTACAGGTAGTTTAAGTATTAATAACAGTATTTTCATGGGTAACAGTGCAAATTATGGTGGAGCTATTTTCAATAAAGTAACCTTAACTGTAATTGGCAGCACATTTACTGGTAATTCTGCATCGTATGGTGGTGCTATCTGCAATAGCAACGGTACTTTAACTGCTCACTTTAATAGGTTTGTTAGAAACACTGCGACAAGTAAAGGTAAAGATATCCTCAGTTCAAGCGGCACAGTTAATGCCAATTACAACTGGTGGGGCTTAAATAGTGGCCCTGCTACAGGAAGTATAATCGGTTGCACTCCTACAACATGGTTAGTACTCCGCGTTGCGTCTTCTCCAAGCTCAATTAATAATCTCACAACATCTACAATAACTATAAATTTAATGCATGATAACAAAGGTGTTTACCATAATCCTTCTTCAGGGCATGTTCCAAATGGCATTCCTGTGAGTTTTACTACCAGTTTAGGAAGTATAAAAAGTCAATTATCTACAATTAATGGAACTGCCACGAATAATTTAAGTAGTGGAACTGTTAACGGAACTGCACGTGTTACCGTAACGGTGGACAGTCAAAAAGTACAGACTTCAGTCACTGTTAATAAATAAGTAGTATTTTTCTTTATTTTTTTGTTGTAAACAACTATCAAAGGTTAAATATCGTTCCAAACGGTTCTTTAGTTTTGAAAGTTGAGTCAATGTTTGAAAAATTAAAATATGACATTTACACAAATAATGAATTCTAAAAAAGTTTTTAAAGATAATTATACGACTTTTAATAAAAATGAATTGTTTAAAATTAAGATTAAACTTTGAATTTTGGTTATAAATTCATAAAATATTATAAATCATTTTCAATTAGTTTTATGAAGTAAATATTAATTTTTAATAAACAGCACTGTTTATTCAATTAGCATTTAAATTTATTTAACTAATGATCATCTAAAAAGAATCTAAATGTCATGAATCCATTATAAAAATACAATACTAAAATGCATGAAGTATCTACTAAATAGTTTAATATTAAGTAATGAAATATATCGCCCAAATAATTATATAATGATAACTTAAGGATAAAATAAATAAGAGGAATAGTTGAATATCATCATATTCAATCAGAGTTTTTAAGTACGTTAAAAAACATTATCCGATATTTATTAGAAAATTAAAATGTATAACACTTTTAATAACTATGGTGATTTTATGGTCTTTACAAGTATAATTATACCATTTAACAAAGGTAAAAAATATCTTAAAGAATGCCTTGAAAGTTTGTGTAATCAAAAAATAGAAAATTATGAAGTTATTTTAATTTTTAACGGTGCGGATGAAAATGTAGAAGATATTATCACCACTTATCAGACAAAATTGCCTTTAAAAATAAAACGCTTTGAAGAAGAAATTGGAGTTAGTAAAGCTCGTAATGAAGGAATAAGGACATCTAACGGAGAATATGTGTATTTTTTAGATAGTGATGATTATTTATTTCCCCTTTCTCTTGATAAATTAGTTGCTGTAGCAAAAAATAGTAATGCAGATGTTATAAGCGGGAGAAAAATTGATACTTTTTATAATCTTGAAAGATTTTATGATAGTTATTCCCAAGATGATTTTGATAATGAATGTAAAATTTCTGCCAGGGATTGTTCAATTAACAGCATGATTCCTCCCAGTGGCGATATTTCAAATATATCAGCTTTACATGTTTTAATAAAAAAAACAGTGCTAAAAAATGATATATTCTTTGATGAAAGTTTAAGATATTTCTCTGATGTTCCCTTTATTTTTCAAGTTATTGAAAATTCAAAAACTTTTAAACATGTTGAAAATGCAATTTACGCTAAAAGAGAAAGGGATGATCCAATTCAATTACCTTCCTTAGATCAAGAGGATCCTGAAAATAATCCTTTGCATCATGCAGAAGTGTATACTAAATCTTTAAGTTTTATTGATTCTGAGGAAAAGTTAAAGATAAGACTTGATAGAAAAATGGTATATTATTATTTAGAAGATTTTTCACCAAAATTTCACAGGGACCCTGAAAATCAGTTAATTAGCGAACATTTTAAAAAATTAGCTGAAATTTCAACCAATTTCCATCCAAAATCCATTAGATGGTATCAAAAACCTGAAATCAGATCATTACAAAAAGATGATCTTAAGGGCGCAAAAAAATATTTAAAGCTTAGATTAAGTTTTAGAAAGATCAAATTACTTATTAAATCACCTTCCAAAGTAGATATAGCCATTTATATCAATATATTCAATAAGCTAAAAATAAAAGAGAATATGATCCTTTTTGAGAGTTTTAGAGGAGATTATTACAGTGATAGCCCTAAATATCTTTATGAATACCTGTATAACAACTATAAAGACAATTTTAGATTCATCTGGGTTATAAATGATAAAAATAAAAAGATACCAGGTTCTCCCAAACTGGTTAAAAGACTTTCACTTTCCTATTATTATTATATAGCCCGCTCAAAATATTGGGTAATTAATCTCAGACAGCTGAGAAGGCTACGTAAAAGAAAAGGACAAGTAATATTATCTACATGGCATGGGACTCCCCTTAAAAAGTTAGGACTGGATATTGATGAAATCTATTCCGCTACACCTCAAGTTAAGAAACATTATGTAAGTGATGCAAGTAAATGGGATTATTTAATATCTGCCAATGAATACTCCACCAAAATATTAAAGAGAGCTTTTAAGTATACTGGGGAAATTTTAGAGTACGGTTATCCCCGTAATGATATATTATACACTAAAAATAAAGAACATTCAATAAAAATTAAGAAAGACCTAGGGATACCTTTAGATAAAAAAGTAATTCTCTATGCCCCTACATGGAGAGATGATGAATATTATGAGCAGGGACAGTACAAATTTAATCTAAAATTAGAATTAGACAAGATTCAAAAAGAATTGAGCGAAGAATACGTTATTCTAGTGAGAACCCATTATTTTATAGCAGATAATCTGGACCTATCAAGATTTAACAAATTTGCTTACAATGTTTCTTATTACGATGACATTGCAGAACTTTATCTGATATCAGACATATTAATAACCGATTATTCATCAGTATTTTTTGATTTCGCTAATTTAAAAAGACCTATACTCTTTTATACATATGATCTTAAAAAATATTCATCTGTTTTAAGGGGATTTTATATAGATATAGAAAAAGAGGTTCCAGGACCACTGTTATTTACAACCGAAGAAGTAATTGATAATATTAAAAATATTGATAGAATTTCTGAAGAGTATAAAGAAAAATATGATGCATTCTATAATAAATTTTGTTACCTGGACGATGGTTATTCAAGTAAGAGGATATGTGAAAAGGTATTTAAGGACCATCTTAACTAAGATGATAATTATTTTAACAAGGGACAACCATGATCAAAAATTTCATTAAAAAATATTTAATTTTACCAGGATATGCTTTTTTCAGAAAATTACCTGCAAATAACGATTTAATCATCTTTGAGAGCAATATGGGGCGCAATTACAGTGGAAATCCTAGACACATTTATGAAGAAATGGTTAAACAGGGATTAGACAAAAAATTGAAATGTGTATGGATACTGGAAGATGTAAATACTGAAATCCCAGGAAATACCTTAAAAATAAAGAGATCAAGAATAAAATATTACTATTACATGGCAAGGGCTAAAATATGGGTGTTTGATACACGAGATCCTCCCCATATCCAAAAAAGGGAACAATGTTATTATATACAAACCTGGCACGGCACTCCCCTTAAAAAACTGGGGTTAGATATGGATGATGTTTTTATGGCAGGTAGAGAAGATATAGAAACTTATAAACGTAATATTTATCAGGATTCCAGGAAATGGGATTTTCTTCTCTCCCAAAATGAATTCTCAACAGAGATATTTAAAAGTGCATTTGCATTTTCTAAAAAATTTTCCCCTTGCAAAGAGATATGGACTTACGGCTATCCTAGAAACGACATTTTAGTTAACAGTAACAATAAAAAGTATATAAATAAACTAAAAGACGATTTAGGTATTCCTAAAAACAAAAAAGTACTTTTATATGCCCCTACATGGAGGGATAATGAATTTCACAGAAGAAGCATATATAAATTCGCCACAGCTATGGATTTTGATCTTCTGAAAGAAAAATTATCCAAGGATTATATTATAATAGTTAAATATCATTATCTTGTTATGGAAAATATCGATTGGTCAGATTATAAAGATTTTGTCTACATATTTGGAGCAGGCCAGGATATAGCAGATCTATATCTGGTTTCAGACATGTTAATTACAGATTATTCCTCAGTGATGTTTGATTACAGTATATTAAACAGGCCAATGTTCTTTTTTATGTATGATTTAGAATCATACCGTGATAAACTCAGGGGATTCTATTCCAATGTAGTTGAAGAGATCCCTGGGCCCATTTCAAAAACTACTGAAGAACTAATCAATGATATAAAACAATACGATCCCAGTTTGTATAAAGATAAATATAATGCATTCCAAGATAAATATAACAAAAAAGACGATGGTAAATCATCCGAAAGAATAATCCGTCGCATTTTAGAACTCAGAAATACTGATAAAGTAGCCGCTCAAAAACAGCTGGAAAAAGAATACAATTAAAATTACCATTATAAAAACTAATATCAGAGGCTAACATGAACATTAGACAGATAATTAAAAAATTAGTGATATTAATGTATCACATTTTTCTAAAGCTTTTACCTGTAAATAACAGTGTAATATTCTTTGAAAGCAGCGTTGGCCGAAATTATTCCAGCAATCCAAAATATGTCTATGAAGAAATGGTAAAGCAGGGATTAGATAAAAAATTTAAGTGTATATGGTCTTTAGAAAATACTGATTTAGAAATTCCAGGAAATGCTAAAAAGATTAAAAGAGCAGGATTATTTTACCTATATTATTTAGCAGTAGCTAAAATATGGGCATGTGACACAAGACTACCTGCATTTTTAGTTAAAAGGCCAGAAACCACATACATCCAGCTGTGGCATGGGACTCCATTAAAGAAATTAGCTATGGACATGGATATTTTGAGTATGAGTGAGAAAATGGAGCTGTCAGAATATAAAAAGTTGTTTAAGGAAAATACTGAAACCTGGGATTATTTAATCTCTCAAAGTGATTATACAACGCAGCGATTCAAGTCATGTTTTGATTTTAAAAAGGAAATATTATCCACTGGTTTTCCTAGAAATGATATACTCTTTAAAAAAAATGATACAAAATCAATAGAATCTATTAAAAAGAAGTACAATATACCTCTAAACAAAAAGGTCATTTTATATGCACCTACATGGCGAGATGATGAGTTCCATAAAAATGGGATATATAAGTTTTCCACACAGATAAATTTTGACTTATTAAAAAAAGAATTGGGCGATACCCATATAATACTGGTTAAGTTACATTATTTAGTGAAGGACCCAGTAGATTGGAGTAACTATGAAGGATTTGTCTATAAATGTGATCATCTCCAGGATATACAGGAGCTGTACTTGATTTCTGATATTTTAGTAACAGACTACTCCTCAGTAATTTTTGATTATGCACTACTTAAAAGGCCCATGATCATTTACGCCTATGACTACCAAAAATATAAAAATGATTTAAGGGGATTTTACTTCAACATATTTGAAGAATTCCCTGGCCCAGTTGTAAAAAATAACATTGATTTAGTTGATTCAATTAAAAACTATGACTGTAATTGCTACAGCGGAAAATATAGAGAATTTCTGAATAAATTCACGAGTTTTGATAAGGGAAATGCTTCTTCAAAAATTGTTGATCTGATCCTGGAAAAAACGCATTGTTCAAATAACAGCTGAAATTAGATAAGAGGAATAACAATGAACAAATTAGCTTTTTTCAAACGCACATCATATCATATAATGGCTATATTCTTTTATCTCAGCTATCTATTTCCCATAAACAAAAAAAAGATACTTCTCATTATGACCCATGATAATACTAATGAAGGAAATGTAGGGTCAACCTACCACTACTTCCAAAAACAGGACCCCACATTAATATTTAAAGAAGTTACTCGAGATAATTACACATTTAAATCTGATAAAAACCTGTTTAAGAATTTAATTTACATGTTCATATCTGTACCTTACCACATGGCCACTTCCAGAACTATATTCATGGATAATGTGTTTCTACCATTTTCTGCTGTAAAAATCAAAAAAAATACCCAGTTAGTGCAGTTATGGCATGGTACAGGTGCTATAAAGAAATTTGGCCTTGATTGTGAGGAAAAGTGGATCAAAAAGCTAGCAGTAACTACCAATAAAAATACCACTCACTTTATTGTAGGATCCAGTTGGATGAAAAAGATATATAAAACTGCTTTTGAAGCGGAAGATAATAAAATATTCAACATAGGATGCTCTCGAACAGATATCTTCTTTAATAAAGCTGCTCTTCAAGAAAAAAGAGATGAATTTTTCAGCAGCTATCCAGAATTATCTGGCAAAAAAATAGTACTCTATGCGCCTACATTCAGGGATGAAGAGTATAACACAAGTGAAATTAAGATTCATCTGGATATTGATAAATTAATGTCTAATTTAGATGATAATTATGTTTTAGGCCTTAGGCTCCATCCACGTATAGCAGATAAGATTAATATAAGTGAATATTCTACCCACTATCAGGATAGCATCTTTGATTTTTCGGGTTACAACAAATTGAACACACTTTTAATCTGCTGTGATATCTTAATAACAGACTATTCTTCCATAATTTATGAATACGCTCTAATGAAAAAACCAATGATATTTTACAGTTATGACCTATCTAAATTTGAAAAATCAAGTAGAGGTTTCTACGAAGACTATAAAACAGCTGTTCCAGGACCTGTTGTTTTCAAGACAGAACAAATAGGAGATATAATTAAGGATTACCCTGCAGATGAATATAATATAGATAAATTCTTAGATATTTACCTGGAAAATTGCGATGGGAATTCAAGAAAGAGATTATATGATTTGTTGATGGCATAATCCATACATTGTTTAATATTTGAAAGTATTACCAAAATATATGGGGCAAGTGTTAAAAATGGAAATATAGACAATTTATAGATTTTCGATTTTAGTTGTCTTAATTTATAAAAAGATCATATTATAATGCGAATATTTTACAGAAATAGTAGAAATATAATATTCTAGAGTTTTTATGTACTGAAAATAGTGCAACATAATTGAAGGGTAGAATTTATGTCGTTAATAAATATTGAAATAATAAGAAGTTGTGTTTCTAGAGATAATTTCAATTCAATGTTCAATGCTAGATATACTTGATTATTTAATTGTAAACTAAGCATTAACCATATAACAATCCATATCATCGTTTTAGAAAGTTAATTAGAACCATCACCTAATGTCTTAAAAAAGTACATCATGTTAAAATACATTATGAATATATAAATGTTTCCAATTTATGAAAAAAGTCTGCTGATCTTGGGACTAAAATTCTCACGATGAATATAATTAGTCAAGTTTGTTTGGGGATTTCAAGATGAGCAATTTTAATAATAAGTTTATTAAATATGATTCATGCAAAGCAAGTGAGAAGTTAGCAAAAGTTATTTTTACGAAAAAGGAGGGTAAACATGCAAAATAGTTTAAAAGTTGTTACAATTGGTAGTCCTGCTACACAATATATTTTTGATTCTCGAACAAATCCCATTTTTGATGAACAGCTTTTTGAACATATATTACATATCGATTATATGTCCATGATGAGTTTCCAAAATAATGAAAAATCAGATATTCCATCCAATTATGCACGACTACATGATTCAAGAAATGTGATAAACCAAATTTTGGAGTTGTTGCCGGATATTGTGGTCATTGATTTTTTTGCAGATGTTTATTTTGGTGCGGTTAAATTAGATAACGGAGACTACATTACAAATAATACATGGGCATTCCAAGATGAATTTAAAGGCTCAGAAATATTTTTTCCGAATGAGTCCGATTATCCTTTGTGGAAAAGTCATTTCACCTCATTTTTGAATCAATTAAAGATAGTAAAAGAAGATAATTATCAGTTGTGGAAAAGTCATTTCACCTCATTTTTGAATCAATTAAAGCTGGTAAAAGAAGATATTCAAATTATTGTGAATGGGGCTAGATTTCCAAAATATGCAATTAATGCTGGAAAAAAAGTGAATAAATTTCCTAAAAAGTTTAGCTGGCAATCAAAAGTTGATAATTTTAATCAATCTTGGGAAAAGTTAGATAAATTTGCTTCAACATTAGTGCCCGTTTTAAGTTTTGATTTCGAAGAGTCGTTTGCAGACTTGGAAAACCCAATTAAACAGTGGTGGTTTTACTATAATGACAATTATTACCAAGATGCTTTTATTCAGCTAGAAGATGTCATTCGACAAAAAATGGGGGAACAACTGATGCCTAAATTTAAGACCCGAATGGAACTTTCTTTGGAGGAGAATTGGGATGAAATCCGTGATGTCGATGAGATTTTAGTTTCATATAATGCAGATACGAGGAATATTTTGTCAACAAGAAGAGACGACTTTTCGCGAAATCATATTCAGAAATTAGCTGCATTAGGTTATATTTTACATGGTTCTTACGCAAAGAATGCTCGTTTTATTAAACGAAGGCAATTTTCCACGAATAGATTGAGTCAATATAAAGATGTGTTTTATGATATTGAGTGCCCTGAAAAGAAGCGCCAAACATCCAAACCAAACAAATTATTGATTTCTTTCTTAACATTACCTCCTAAAAGTGATATGGAGAGTAATGATGCTTTAAGAAGATATTATTACTATTCTCATTTTAAAACACTACATAAAAGTATTTGTAAAGACACTATTATCGTGAGGGTGGCGGATGCTAACCTTATTATGGGTTCATTTTATATTAATACACCTCATTTCCCGGACTATGAAGAACAAATACAAGAGCTTATTATGTATTTGATGAAAAAATACGATGTTGTTTCGGAAAATGTAGTATTATATGGAGTTTCCCGTGGAGGTGTCGGTGCTTTAGTTCATAGTGCACTGGGAAATTACAAAGGTTTAGCAGTTGATCCAGTTGTCAATGGTACATGGCATTTTGAAAACTGGAAGGATCCCCATTTTGCTGAAGGGGTTCGTGAGATTGATTTGGTACCTAAAATTAATCGATATCTTTTAAATAGTGAGTCTAACATTTATGTTTTGGGTAATCAGTTCATAGATGTTACATGGCCTGAACTTTTACGTCTTAATCAAGAAAAAATTAATTTGATGGATATGAATGATGAAACTGTAAAGGAACATCATCATTTAAGTCCGAACATTGTTCCTGAGCAACTAATGTATTTGAACATGTTATTGAATAACTTGCCTATCATTAGTGATTTCTCCGATATGCAAGAAAAATATTATACAAACTTAATGAAGCAAGATACGGCTTGTTTGAATTTAATTGATAATGCTAATTTTAAAATGGGAAACATTGGCTGGTCATATTGGCATAGTAACTTTCATATAGTTGATAATAAAGTTGTAATTAATAATAAATACCTTGAACAAGAAGGATATAATTCAATATTATCTAATCCGATTAAAATAAAAAAGGGGGATATATATAGCTTATCTTTTAGAGTGTATATAGATAGCTCAGTTGAATTTGACAGTTATAAAACGATTTTCACACTGAGGATATTCAATCACCCTACAAAGATTTCCCAAAAAGATGCAGTGTGGTTTAAAAATTTTAAGTATTTTGATTATACAACTGAAAATGTTCAGAATGAATGGATAACTGTTAACTACTCATTCACTGCTCTAAATGATGGATTTTTAAAGGTAGGGCCATTTATTGCTAAAAATGGTCATGTCATATGGAAAGATATTTATTTAACAAATGGATTAATTAATAATTCAAGTTGGAGTCCTTCCCATAAGGACATAATTAGTAAACAGTACGAATATTGCAAATAATAGTAACTGGAAATGTGTTTGACTATTATAATTTATTCATTTTTTGAGAAGTAGTTATAGATAATTTGGCCGATATTATTTGGTGTTTTGGCATTTGTAATAATTCCATTTGAAAACATTCAAAATGAAAGACAACCATAAGGCTTAAAACAAGTTTTTAACTTCTGTAACTGTTCTTACATATTTTGAGATGTTTCAAAGAAACTTAATATATGCTTGAGAATTCTCCAATTCACTCACAGTAATTGAATATGTACAAAAATACTCTATTTGTGTAAACTAACTCTTATCATACTTATCGCAAACTTCATTGGCGTTTCCTTGCATGACTAACTTTCCATTTTCAAGCCAAATAGCCTTGTTACACAGCCTTTTTACTTGATGTACTGAATGAGATACAAACAAAACAGTTATCCCTTTATCAAAAAGTGACATTATCCTTTCCTCACTTTTCTTTCTGAATTTTGCATCCCCAACAGATAAGACTTCATCTAACACAAGTATTTTAGGCTCTACCATTGTAGCAATTGAAAAACCTAATCTAGCTCTCATTCCAGATGAATAATTTTTAAGTGGAACATCGATGAATTTCCCAATCTCTGAAAACTCCACTATTTCATCAAATTTCTCTTCTAAAAATTCTTTTGTATATCCTAACATGGCACCGTTAAGGAATATATTTTCTCTTCCAGTGTAATTTTTATCAAATCCGGCCCCTAATTCCAATAAGGGTACAATTTTGCCATTTATCTCAACAGCGCCTTCTGTAGGTTTCATAACCCCTGAAATTATCTTGAGAAGTGTGCTTTTACCTGCACCATTTAGTCCAATTATTCCCACTCTATCTCCTTTTTTAACTTCAAAAGATATATCTTTAAGGGCCCAGAATTCCTGAAATAGAAGTTCTCTTTTTAAAAGTTTAATAAAATACTCTTTAAGGTTATCTACTTTTTCCTGACTTAAATTAAATTCCATTCCCACATTTTTAACTTTGATAACCGTTTTATCCAAATTATCACCTGATAACTGTAATTTATATCTATTATATATATAATATGAATTTATCCTGATATTTATAGAATACAACAATTCCAACGACAAGAAGCACTATGGCTGAAACTGCTGCATATAATAAAGTTGTAGGTTCAAATGCCCTCCCATACAAGAAGGAATCCCTGAATAATGATATAAAAGCATATACTGGATTCAGTTCAAAGAAAATTCGATAATTTTCCGGGACAATTTCAATTGGGTAAAATATTGCACTTCCATACATCAAAAGAGTTATGAAAACTCCATATAAATGTTCCATATCTCTGAAGAATACTGTTACTGTAGCAAGTATAAGACCAGCACCTATAGTAAACATAAGCAACAATACAATTGGTAAAATTGCAAATAATATGTATATAGTAAAAGGAGCATTTGTAGCGATCATTACCATGAAAAGGACTATAAGGGAAAGTGCAAATGTAACAAAGTTTGATAATACTGAACTTAAACTATACATATATTTTGGTATGTATACTTTCTTTATGATAGATGAGTTTCTTTTAATTGAATTCATGGCTGCCTTACTTCCTTGTGCATATAAATCAAATACTATTCTCCCTATCAATAGATAAACAGGAAAATTAGGTATATCTCGAGCAAAAAATACTGAGAATATTAGAGTTAACACTATCATAAATAGCAGCGGATTTAAAAAACTCCAGAATATCCCCAGTACAGATCTCCTGTATTTTATTTTAATATCCCTTTTTACAAGTTCCATGAGAAGAAATCTATATTTTAAAAAGTTAGCGAAAAAACGGTGCTTCAAAATAATACTATCCGTTTTAAATAGATAAGTTACCATTAAAAATATAATTAAAAATAAAATAACCAAAATTAATTGAATCCCGATTAAAGGGTACAAAATAACTCCAGATATAATAATCAACGATATAACCAGCAGTGATTTGAATTTAGGCAAATTATTTTCAGTATTTGTACAGTCATCATTAATCCAATTAGGTTTAGGTGAAATCATTCCTTCAGCATATTTTAGCCTGCCGCCGCACCGACATGCCTCAAAATCATCTATTTTTTCCCCTTCTCCAAGTTTATAATAACTTTCACAGCTTTCACAAACTATGTATCTATCTTCTTTTTTATTTGAAGATCTTATTCTCCGTATAAATGCGACTGCAATAAAAACATTGGTAAGGACCAGTGCAGTATTAATAAAAGTTCCGTTGTTAAAATCTAAAAATACGCCAAGTATTAATGCCAGTAAAAAAACAAGTATTATACTAACTAATATACTTACTAAAACAAATTTAACTTTACTAATATTATTTTTGGGAAATAGAGCAGTTAATAAAGAATATCCAAGTAAGAAAAATACGGCGATCTTAAGAAGCATCAATATTTCTGCATTGTTTAAGATTGGAATGTTAAACAGGAATATACTCAAAGTAGTGAAAATAACTACAATACCAATGTCAGTTTTAGATGTTTTTATTTCATTCATGTTTTACCTTTGAATATTCGATGTTTAACCAATGGATATAGAAACGGATTATTTTAATATAAATTCGTTCTATGTTAAATTAGTTTCAATTTGTAATGATGAGAAAAATACCTTGTTTAACTGTTAAAAACAGAATTCTAATTATATACATTTATACTAACTTGAATAATTATTCTATATAATATTTACTGATGAATTAATACTTTTACTCATAAATTAATTAACTTAAAAGTTTAAAATAAATTTGAATAATCTACAGCATTAATCATAATTAATAATCAAATCAAGTACTGCTACATTTCAGATTTTTAATTAAACTATTAGTTATAGCTTGATTTGATTATTGTAAAATCTCACCAGAATCATCCGTTCCAGCATCATCTTGGGAGTTCCTATCGTTACTATCTTGAGACGTTCCACCAGAATTACTTCTGTAATTACCGGAATTATACCTTGTACTGTCCCGTTGACTGTACTGATTACTACTTCTGTAGGTTTGGTCTTGAGAATATTGTGATGTTGCATTGCTACTCAATTTTTCAGTAGCATTTGTTTCATTACCATAATTTAAAGTTGAATTACTATCATTTAGACTCTTATTTAAACTAGTTTGGTTATTATTTCCATCAGGGAACGCTATTACATCGCTGAAATACAGTCCTATAGCTATAAAATTTATTAAAATAAATAATATAATTATTTTGTCCTGTATTTTCATATAAGTCAATTTCTCCAATTTAACATAAATAAACATCTATTTATTCATTTTATTTATTATTTACTATTTTAATATTTAACATAAGTTCTAAAATAGTTCATTTAGTGTTTATTTAAAAATTTAAATTATTTATAGCTTTCTTATTAAATGCAAATTTAATACATTAAAAATATGAATAAAATATAACTTTTAAATTTTTAAAAAACCCGCAGATAATCCAATGTTCGCCCCACAATCAACAATTACTTCAGGAATATTCTTGTAATCTAATTCATAATCTAATCTATAGAAAACCTGATAAAAAGTAGGTATATCAGAAGTATTATTTCTTAGATAAATTGGATGTTTAATTTCTTTTGAATCAAAACATATCACTTTATTTTTTTTCAGATATTAATTTTGAATAAAATAACGCCCCTTCTTTTCCAAATCTCTGTATATGAGGTATTATTTTATTATATTGAGGATAAAAATTAGTATAATACTCATCTTCATATAAATTTACCATAAATACTATCTGGAACTATTAATTTAATACATTAATCGTTGCTTTAAAAAGTTTGATTATATGATCATTAAAGAATTTTAAGTAAACTTTAGCTTTTTGATATATAACATTATATATTTTCAAATTGTATTTTCCAATGTAAAGTATTAATCAATTTTTTATTGATACATCAAAATCTTCTTATTAGATACTTTGTTTTATTTCATCTAACTGAAATAAAGATTATACTATTTAAAAATATTCAATGATCATTTTATATTTTCTATTCATTTGAAATTAAGCTATTCTTGTTTGACGTGTCCACATACTCATTAACAAAATTAATTGATTATATCTAAATGCCTTCTTTTTAAATTGTAACATGCAATAGTAAAAAAATTGAATAAATAAACAAGTATTCTTTTTCTTTTATGCATTTATAATCATTTATACTAATTTTATATGCCACAAGGCATATTAAAACTTAATAGAAGTTAATACCTGTTTATATTAGTTTTCGAGATTCTAAAATTACTATTAGGTGAAAGTATTAACTTACATGGTACGAAAGTAATAATAATTAGTAATAATATATTACTATATGATCTATTAAGGAGATGATAATACGAAAAATGTTGTGAAAATTTTGATGGTTTTTCTGCTGTCGGTACCCCTACTGATTTCACCAGCAGCAGCATGGCATATACAAACACATCCAACAATTGCAGATAAAGTCTATTACTCATTACCAGCATCAGTACAACATAAACTAAGCTTATCTGAAATGGAAAGAGGATCAAAAGCTCCAGACCAAGTTTTCAAGGATTTTAAATACCACCAATATACTGCAAGTGTTTCAAAATCTAAATATTGGTTAGATAGAGGTAAAGCAGCATATAAAAGCAAGAATTATAAATACGCCAGTTACTGTTTTGGAGTAGCTTCCCATTATATTTCAGATACGTATTCAGCTCCCCATTGTGTAACTGGAGAAGGAGATGCTAATCATCTTGCTTATGAAAAACAAGGAATGTACATGGCACCATCCATAAGGTATATGAGTGGAAGTGTAGACTCAATACTACGTAATGGTTATCTGCAGGGACAAAAAGACTGGAAACTATGGATTGTAAACAAAAGTAGAAGTGTAACACAAAGAGATCTAAACAATGCAGGCTCAGCAGCATACAGTTTAATAAGAAACTGTTTTTAAAAATAATTGATTAAAATTTTTGAAATTTAACCAAACAAGTCATTAAATACTGGCTAGTTTGATGTTTTTTATTTTTTTAAATTTTAAACTTTTCCAATTTCTGTTTTACAGATTTTATGGCGAGCTTATTGTAAAATTAATCTTATCAATCATTAAATTGATACTTATAAATATTAACCTTATTTCCTAACTTAAGAAATAAAACCAGACTGTTTCATATTAAAGGACATAGCTCATTTTTCGTTTTAATCTTTGTCCAATATTTTTTATTTTATATTCAAGCCAACCAAGTGTAGTTTGAAGTTCAGCAACCTGTTTTTTTCTTGCATCCAATCTAGTTTCAAGCTGCTTTTGTTTTTTTATAAGATCAGCAGCCTGTATTCCTTTTGCATCCAATCTATTTTCAAGCTGATTTTGTTTTTCTATAAAATCACTCAATATTTCAGCAATTATAATAGCTTCATCATATTTTTTACCTGCTATAAAATTAAATAACTGAATTAAATACTTTATATTAAGATCTGCTCCGTATTTTTTGAATTCTTCAAAAAGAGGACCTGCATATTCTAGAAGTTCCCTTTTTTCACCATAGTCTGCACTGCTTAATATGAAATTCCTCATCCAAAAGGGCAAATGGTTTCCAAAAATAATTGGGAAATATTCTTCTTTTTTGTTATCCTTTAAAATATCAAAAAGGGCGTAGTATGCGCTGACCATTCCCATTAAATTGTTTTTGTTCCTATTATGGCTAACAGACATATCCTCATTGGAATCACGTATTCTATAATTGTATGGAAAATAATTTTGTAAATAAACAATACCCTCTGCTTTTAAGAACATGTTTACAACAAAAACAGCATCCTGTCCAGGCATACCCTCTAAAAATGTAATATTATTCTCTTCAATGAAACTCTTTTTAACTATCTTTGTCCATACAGAGGGGGATGTTTTAAATAATCTTTTATCTTCATCAATTGAGTTTACCTTTATTTCACCATCTTTAAATGGGCTGAAACTCTTCCTATTTAACCTTTTCCCATTTAAAATATAATAATATCTACCAAATACAATATCTACATCTTCTTCAACAATTTTATTGTACAATGTTTCACAGGCATCGTCTTCATAGTAATCATCAGGGTCAAGGAACATCAAATATTTCCCACTAGCCTCATTTATTCCAATGTTTCTGGGTTTTCCTGCATATCCACTGTTTTCAGGTAGATGAATTGCTTTAAAATTGTCATATTTGGAGGCATATTCATCTATTATTTCCCCACTTCGATCAGTAGAGCAATCATTAACCAGTATCACTTCCAAATGTTCAAAACCAATAGTCTGTCTTACAATAGACTCTAAAGCTTCTTTAATATAATCTTGAACGTTGAATACTGGTATTATAATACTTATTTTACATTCCATGATTTCTATTCCACTCAATAAAAATTAAAACTTATAAAAATATGTTTAAAAATATGAATACTGATTTAACATGATTTCATTTACTCCAATAATCTAAATACATGCTATGTAATGAATTCACATATAAGTATTGTCTGGAGATTCTTGGCCGGCTATTACCTACCTGATAATATTCAAAGCCCAATTTTTCAAGGATGTCCTTGTTATACTGGTTTCTGCCATCAAAAATTATCCTATTTTTAATCCTTTCTGCTATTTCATAAAAATTAGGGCTTCTAAACTCCTTCCATTCTGTTACGAGTACCATTGCATCCGTATTATTTAATGCTTCATACTTGTTATCTAAAAAATTTACGTTATTTTCATCTTTAAAATAATATTCCCTTGCGATATCTGTAGCTTTTGGATCGTAAGTGTTAATTTTAGCACCTAATTCTATTAATCTATTTATAACAGCTACAGATGGAGCTTCCCTCATATCATCAGTTCCTGGTTTAAAAGCTAATCCCCACACTGCAAAAGTATATCCTGATAAATCACAGCCAAATCTTTCTATTATTTTATTTACCAGTAAAAATTTTTGCTTGTCATTTACCAGTTTTACTTCTTTTAATATCTTTGAATCACAGCCACAATCATCAGCAGTTTTTATTAAAGCATTAACATCTTTTGGAAGACAGCTCCCCCCATATCCGCATCCTGGATATAAAAAACTGTACCCTATTCTAGAGTCACTGCCTATACCCTTTCTAACATTGTTAATATCTGCACCGACCCTTTCACAGATATTTGCTATTTCGTTCATAAACGAAATACGGGTAGCAAGCATTGCATTGGCCGCATACTTAGTCATCTCTGCACTGCAAATATCCATAATTAAAAATCTATCATGATTTTTGGTAAAAGGAGCGTACAATTCTTTCATAACTCGAACAGCTTCTTCGTTATCCGAACCTACAACAACCCTATCCGGGCGCATAAAATCTGCAACTGCAGAACCTTCCTTTAAAAACTCAGGATTAGATACAACATAAACATTGCAGCTAACATTCCTCTTTTCCAATTCTTCAGTTATGATTTTTTTAACTTTTTCAGCTGTTCCTACTGGAACTGTTGATTTATTAACTACAATTAAGTCATTGGACATTACCTGACCTATTTCTTTAGCTGCTGCCAGTAAATACTGTAAATCCGCACTCCCATCTTTACCCATAGGAGTACCTACAGCTATAAAACAAATATCAGAATTATTTAAACCTTCCATCAAGCTACAGGTAAAATTTAAATCACCTGTTTTATAATTCTTAATTACCAGTTCTTCCAAGCCCGGCTCATATATTGGGATAATACCTTTTTTTAGGCTTTCAATCTTGCTAGCATCAATGTCAATACAGTAAACCTTGTTTCCCATCTCTGAAAAACACGTTCCAGTAACTAGTCCTACGTAACCTGTTCCAATGACAGTAATTCTCATGTTATCACTTAAATGTTCAATAGTGTCTCTGATTTATATTATTTTTTCAGTGCGTGAGTAACTATTAATTTTAACCCCATATAAAGTCTACTTCAATAATACAAACGATAAATCAAATTATTATACAAAAATAAAGAATGTTTTTAGGGATTTTTTAATTTAAAGCATTGAAATTAATTATTATTACAGCATATAAACAGGATATATGGTATTACACAGCATATGCTAAAATTATAGATCCACTTAGATTAAAAATCAAAAAATTAGTATTTTTAGATTAAAAAAGATATTTATTATTATTTCTATACTTCAAAAGTAGAATTTTAAAATACATTTAAATATAATATTTTCAAATATCATCCATTTAGTTTAATCCATACAAAATTTTAATACATTATTTAGTATATATTTGATTTTCAGACATATTTATTTATTTTAGGTAATAATTACTACTAAACTTAAAACAAGACCTCCTATATACCCTATCCCTGATAAACATAACATAACTATTATTATAACCAGAAAATCTAAAATTAGGATAATTTTTAAGACATAAACTTTAAACAAAGGGAATAATAACCTAAACGTACATGTAGCGTTTTAAATTAATAAATATTACCTTCAGAATCTATTTTAATTATTTACAAAATTATACATCAAATTCACAATATATTTTATAAAAGTAAAAAACATATTCTGCACATTTTTCTGTATAATATAAAAAGTTAACAACATTTATACACATGAAACATGTTTAGCTCTTTAACTAATATCATTTGCATTCTTTAAAATTATTATAAGTTTCAAGGTCAATTGCGTTTTTCTGGATAATTCCATTAAAAAATAAGTTATGCAAATATAAATTGACAAAAAATTAGATCATTAAAAGTAAAAACTAGAACACATTAACTAAAAATCCCAGATTGGAGTCTTATAACCTAATTTTGCTGCCAGTTCATCATCCCACTGGTTTTTACGGAAAATTATATCAAATTCAGAGTCTTTACCTTTAGATTCTTTACGCAGAACATGGGTGGACTTCTGTAATTTGTGATAGACAACTGCTTCAGCTACATGGTAAATTTTCAAGTTCATTACGTGGCGTATATAATTACAAAATATCCTATCAGAACGGTAATGGCGACCCCTTTCTGCATCAAGGCCAGCTGAAGAATTCAATACATCACGTTTAATGTAAACACAGAAAAATGGTGCAAAGCTAAGCTCTAATAATTCACCTGAATGAAACGTAGGCACGTTAATTATATTCTTATGGACCTTAGACAAATTAACATCACATTCATATTCAGGATTTGCATGGGGAACATGGGCATTTAGGGTTCTTGTTTCTCCAGGAAGCACCTGTTGTGGGACTGTTATACCGCACTGAGGTAATTTATATGCTGCATCCTGCATAGCCTCGACTGCGCCAGGCATTATTATTGCATCATTGTTTAAAATAATGATATCACTATCTGGTTTGGAAGCAGCAATCCCCTGGTTTACAGCGTAAGTAAACCCATAATTAACATCATTTTGTATAAGTCTAATTTTACCGGCATCTGCCATTTTCACAAGGTAATTAACTACAGGCTGACTAGAATTATTGTCCACTACAATGATATCTACCCAATCATTATCCTGCATTAAAACAGCTACTATACACTCTTTGATATCATTTAATGATTCATAGCTAGGAATAATAACACTAACCTTAGATAAATGTGCTTTTGATTTTAAAGTAGGAGAATAAGCATACTTTAAACGTTCCCCTTGCTTTTCACGTAGTATCTCATGATAGTGTACTAAACTAGCATCATTTGTAATAGTATTATCTGCCAGGTCATAATAATAATTTGATAACATTACAGGCACGGAATACATTTTTGCAGATTCAGAGATACGTATAACTAGATCCCAGTCTACATATCTTTTTATACTTT
Source organism: Methanobacterium sp. (assembly GCF_038562635.1). Lineage (NCBI taxonomy): Archaea > Methanobacteriati > Methanobacteriota > Methanobacteria > Methanobacteriales > Methanobacteriaceae > Methanobacterium > Methanobacterium sp. The sequence goes on from NZ_JBCFBO010000002.1 coordinate 24,279, forward strand.
CATCAAATCCACCTAAGCGATTATAAATATCGCGGGTGTGGCAGAAAGAATTCATATCAATGTAATTTCTATTTAAGAGCAGTGACCTGTTAAAACTTCCAAAACGGGCCGCAAATGGTTTTTCTGAGTTTCCTTTAAATAAGAATTGGCCGCTGTAAACTGCTTCAGCGTCAGGCAGCTTCAAAAATGCTCCAACCATTGCTGCTATATACCTTAAGTCCCATGTGTTATCAGAATCAAGATAAGCTATATATTTACCGCGAGCAGCTTTAAGTGCCCTATTACGAGCTTTAGATACGCCCTGACAGCTATTATTACGCAGCAGCACGATTCGATCATCGTTTATATCTTCGATTAATTCAACTGTACCGTCATCACTCCCATCATCCACGATTACAAGCTCAATATTGCGGTAAGTTTGAGTTAAAACAGAATCTATCGCTGACTTTACAGTGCGGGCACGGTTGTAAACAGGCATGATTACTGAAACTAGAATATTCTCCTCTACATCAAAGGCCAAATTTGTAAGATGTTCTGCTATATTTTCCATCACTGCAAAACATCTTTTATCTTCTTCACGAAAAGGAGCATTTATAACAGGCGATACAAGCGAATCAGCTAAAAATCCTGAAAAATCTGTAAAATGTCGTTTTTGATGCCATACAGCTTCAGTTTTAGCTATGCATTCACCCGTTTCCTTATCAAAAAGTTCTATTTTGTGTTTTTTTCCGTTTACAAAATTTAATGGGACAACAAATTCAAAAGCATGATTACCATCATTAATTTTTCCTTTAAGATCCAAGCGGAAATTACTGCAGATAAATTCAAAACTTTGATTATCTATTTTTAAAAGTGCTAGACGTGGATTATTATTCCCAATTTTAGCTAACCAACCCCTAATAAGGGTTGTATCAGCAGGACAATTTATATGGCCTTTTATATTTTTATGTTTTGCAGAATTTAATCCTTCCTTGACTGTATCTGTTTTTCTCCCTTCTTCTATTCCGTAAAGACTATAATGAACCAGCGGGTTTAAATTTGATTTTTTAACATCTTTATACTTCTTTAGATAATAATCGCCGTTAAATGCAGCATTGGGCTTTTTACCTTCTTTAAAACCATGGTACATGTAGTGCAGGATAGGATCCATGCCTGATGATCTAACGCCCCGGTTATTTTTTAAATAATAGCCAGTATCAACTAATTTATTCTTTTTAATGGACCTGTATCCTTTTATATTAACAAGTGCATTCTTTAAACCAGTTTCATTCATATTAAAAAGGACGTACAAACCTGGGAATTTTGAAATAAGCCTCTGTGTGATCGATCTGCTTTTATTACTTAAATATTCCATTTCAATTAAACTAGCTTTGAGATTATCAATTTGCAGGTTCAATTCTTCAGCTGCTTTTTCTCTTTTTTTTACATGATCAATGAAATTTTGTTTTTCTTGAATTAATTTGTTTAATTGACTTTCAGTTTGTTCTAATTTATGTTCAGCATGATTTAACCTGAATTTTACTTCTTCTAAACATTTTTCTTTTTCATTAGCCATTTCATTAGATAATTTTAATTTTTTTTCTGTTAGATTTAATTTATCCACTGTTTGATTAAACTGAATTTTTATATCTCCCAGTTGACTCTCTTTTTTATGAATTAATTTATTAGATTTATTTAGCCTGTTTTCTATTTGCTCTAATTTATTTTCTGTTTTAACAAGCTTTAGTTCCGCTTTTTCTATTTTTGCGCATTTTTCTTCAATTAATTCATCTTTTAACTTTAATTTATTCTCAGTCTGCTCTAACTTACTCACTGTTTGATTAAACTGATCTTCAAAATATTCTAATTCCTTCTTATTTTCATTTAATTGATTTTTAAAGGAATTAACTCTAATTTTTTCTTCAGAATGTGCAATTTTAAACTTCACTCGTTCTTCTTCAATGATATCCAGTAAATTAGCATTTTCTATGACTTTTTCAATGAGATTTTCCATTTCATCATTTTTAGGAAACAAAATACATAATCCATGGAATGCATTGATAACTTTAAATGAAAGTTCTAATTCAGATTCACTGATAAAATCTTCTATGGCAGTTAATATACCATTTTTAGGATTATTTTCATAAATAGAATTATAAAGATGATTATTTAATCCACCCTGCTCTTTTAAATTTGTTTGGCCAGGGTACATTCCCAATTTTTTATACGGCTGCCTGTAAACTGCAGGTATATTTTCAGGGCTGTAATATAAGTCCCTTCTAGCGTAAGGCCAACCTACATCATGCAAAAATACAACGGGAAACTTCCTGTTTTTAAAGCTTTTTTCAATTATTTTTAATTCATTATAAACAGTATACCAGTTGTGGTCCCCATCTATCAAAACCATATCATAACCTTTAAGCAGGGGCAATCTACTTAAACTTAATTCATTATAAATCTTAAATTTATCCCCATATTTCGCTTTAAACTCATCAACATCAAATTTAGGAAAGGGATCAATAGCAACCATATACGCGTTGTGTTTTATACAATATTTCAAAATGTTTTTCGTGTTTATACCTGTATCTGAGCCTATTTCAATGATATAATTAGTATTAATACCCATAGTAATAGGTTGTATTATGTTGCTCCAGAATCTATTCATATTTTACCCTCATTCTTGAGGTATAAAAACTTTTTGACAATTAATACAAGCTAATTTCTAATTTAAGGAATTTAAATATATTTAATTTTAATACAAATATTTCTCCATTAGAAAATAGCACATCTGACAATGCAAATAACCCTTCTCTAAAAAAGTAGATAATTAAAATTAAAAGCTATTAGGATTATCAGGATATTATAATGCACAAGTATTATCCTTATCAATAATATTTGTTTTATTAACTGTTTTTAATATTAAATTGAAAAATTATTCTGGCTAAACTAAAAATTAATATTGTAAAACAAAAGATTAAGATGACCTAACATCATTTTCTTTTTTTTAAGTACTTCTAAACTAAAAATTAATTTTATATTTATATTAAATGTTTTAAACCGTTATAAAGAGCCGTATGACATAATGCCAGATTTAGTTTTTTAAAATTATCCAAATCTAAAAATAGAATCAAATTTTTAAAAAGTAAAATTAATTAGTAAAAAATATTACATTTTTATGGATATAACATTGAAAAAATTTATAAAAATTAGTTAACATGCCCATTTAATTTAAATATCAACTTTTAAATTAAAAGATAATCTTCTGGTGTTCATTTTGAATATAACCTAATTAAAAAAATATATAAAGAAGAGATGTCTATTATTATTTCAATGAATAACTGAGAGGATAAATGTGAATATAATTTTACCCTTTTTTTATTAACAGAATGTAGAATATATTGACTAAACGAATTTATTGAGTTGTAAATTATAAAAATATAGTTTAACCACCATACACTTCTTTAAAATAAGTATTATAAAAATAACTACATTTTATAGTGAATGAAGTAATTTTTTAAACTTATAAATTATTAGATATTCAAAAATAGTAGATTTTTTGAAGGTTCAACACATATAAACAGATTATCTAATTAAATAATTAATCAAAAATATTTGGTCATTTACTATAAGTTAAGTTAATATTTAAGTAATATAATTATAAGTTATAACTCAGGTTACAGATAACATGAAGATTGCAGCTGGTGTCGGTGAAAATAAGAATATAATTGAAGCTTCTAAAAAAGTAGATTTCGAAGTTATTTTAACGGAATCTGAAGATAAGCTTATTAACATGCTTCTAAATAAAGAAGTAGATGCTGCTGTAAGAGGATCCCTCAGCGCTTCCAAGATATTAAGTATACTAAAAGAAAAATATCAGGGTAAATTATACAGGGCCTCTTTTTTAGAAACAAATGGTCAAAAATTTTTGTTTGCCCCTGTGGGAATTGATGAAGGAGATAACCCTGAAGAAAAAATAAAAATAATAGAATTAGGGGCAGAATTCTTATCAAAATTAGGAATAGAACCTAAAATCGCGGTACTTTCTGGCGGAAGACCTCAAGATGTTGGTAGAAGCCAGAAAATTGATGATTCCATTGCAGACGGAGAACGTATAACAAGTGCCGCAAAAAGTAAATATTCTGTAAAACATTATTTTATATTAATAGAAAATGCAATAAAGGATAATGTAAACTTCATTTTAGCACCGGATGGTATATCTGGAAACTTAATATTTAGAACTCTGATTTTTTTGGGTTCAGGAAAAAGCCATGGTGCTGTAACACTTGGAATTAACGAAATTTTTATAGATACTTCAAGATCACAAAGCGTAGAAGGATATATTAGAGCCTTAGAATTTTCAAATTATCTAGCAAGATTAAAGAGTAGGAATAAAAATGCAACCATTAAAACCACTTTATAAAATTTATGAATGGTACATATCAAAAAATCTCAAGCCCGAAAACATGCCTAATCATATTGCCGTTATAATGGACGGTAACAGGCGCTACACAAAATTAATGGGCAACATGGAAATTATAGACGGTCATAAAAGAGGGGTAAGTACCCTTGAAAAGGTTCTGGACTGGTCCATTGAATTAGGGATAGAAATTGTAACTGCCTATGCATTTTCTACCGAGAATTTTAACAGACCTCCAAAAGAAGTGGAAGGTCTAATGAAGTTATTCCAGAAAGAATTTGAAGGAATAGCAAAAAATCCAAAGATTCATAAAAATGAAGTAAGAATAAATGCAGTAGGTAATTTAAACTTACTTCCAGAAAATGTAAGAGAAGCCATAAGAATCGCAGAAGAGGCTACATCTTCCTATGACAAACGAATTGTAAACATTGCAATAGGTTATGATGGGCGGATGGAAATAATCGATGCTATAAAAAAGATTTCAAAAGAAGTTAAAGATGGAAAATTAGACTGTGAGGAAATAGATGAAGATTTAGTCAATAAAAATCTATATACTGCAGGCTTAGAAGACCCTAACCTTATTATAAGGACAAGTGGGGAAGAAAGGCTCAGCGGGTTCCTACTATGGCAGTCTTCTTATTCAGAGTTATACTTCTGCGATAGTTTATGGCCAGAACTTAGAAAAGTTGATTTTTTAAGGGCACTTAGGTCATATCAAGAAAGAGAAAGGCGCTTTGGGATTTAAACCCATAGCTTACTTAATTTTATTTAGAGTTGAGGGAACGTTATGATCGATGTACATTGTCATGTTGATTTTAAAGATTTTAACAAAAACAGGGAAGAGGTAATGGCACGGGCAAAGAAAAAATTGTCCGCCATTGTTGATTCTGGAGCTACATTAGGTGGAAATAGAAGAGCTTTAAAGCTTGTAGAAGATTATAAAGGTTTTGCACATGCTGCACTTGGATTTCACCCGGTTAATGCGATAAAAGCAGATCTTGACATAATCGAGAAAGCAGTTAAAGAAATACATGAAAATATAGATAAAACAGTGGCAATTGGAGAAACTGGCCTTGATTTTCATGAAGTGAAAGATACTGAATCAAGAAACAGGCAGGTAAAAGTCTTCAAAACATTCATTGACCTTGCAAATGAATATGAAATGCCCATTATACTTCATGCAAGAGATGCTGAATTAAAAGCTTTTGAGATAATAAAAAAGTATTCAAAAGATATCGAGGTTATATTCCACTGTTATGGTGGGGATATTGAAACAGCGCATAAAATAGTAGATGAGAGCTATTATATTTCATTTTCAACCATAATTGCTTATTCTAATTATCATGAAGAGATTGTAGAAGAAATACCAATTCAAAATATACTAACTGAAACTGACAGCCCTTATCTTTCACCTTTCAAAGGACAGAAAAATGAGCCTTCATTTGTAGAAGAAGCAGTTAAAAAGATTGCTGATGTAAAATCTTTACCAGTATTTAAGGTGGATCAAAAAACAGGACGAAATGCAAAGAAAGTTTTTGATATCTAATCGCAGGTATCAATTACAATTCTAATACTTCATTTTGCTCCTTTAAAAAGAAATTAAATTGATTTCATAAAAAAACTATAAAAAAGTTGAGATTTTAATAGGAAACTGCATATCCAGTTAGTTTTTTATAGTGTATTTAAAAAAAAGTTATTATGCAAAATGATCTTTTAATATTTGGAATAATCATTATTTTCACAGCTTTATATTTTTAAATATCAATTGGAACTGGAAGGAGAAAGATTCACCTGATAAATACTTAATCAACGATTTAAGTATGGAGTATCCCAAATATATAGGCGTGTTTTTAGGCGGAATTATACTTATTCTGGCTATTTATGTTAGTTAAAATAAACTTATTCTGGTCTTTTAATATTCTCTTATTGTCACCAGAATGGGGGTTTCATAAAAAGCAATCAATATAGTTAAAATTTTAATTTAAATTACATTTCCTACTTTTTTTATATGTCCACTAATAATAAACATGTAACATATTAACCTAGGGGCACTCTTCTCATGGTATCATGGAGTTTAAGGAGTGCCCCTGAATGGTAGGTGCTTATTTTGTAGTGGTCTTACACCTTTGAGAACTTATGAATATAAATATGTTTATTATGTGCTATTAATCACATTTGCAATGAAATGAAATTATTTACTTCCAGTATTTATTAATTATTACTAATATATGTAATTTAATTTATATATTAAATATTATTACCTTTGTGATTATGGAAATTTAATTTTTAAACTGTGCAAACTCTATATTTAATGTTATTATTCTTCCTTATAAAATTAAATATAAGTGAATTTGTGAAAATGTAGTATATTTATAAATTAAATGAATTAATAAAGAAATGGTTATCTATCATCATAAAAACTATGACTAATAATTTCTAAATAATTATATCAGTATTTTTGCAGAATTCATAAAAAGTAATTATATAAAATAAGTTATTTTTAGCCTTTTAAATAATTTTAATCTTAAATTAAAATTTATTTATAATGTTATGCGCATATTACAGTTTAAATAACATTAATAGAGATCATTAATAAATTTTAGCCATTTATTTTATTAAATAGTTATTATTTATGTATAATGAGCTTATTTCGATCCATATAAACCAAATGAATTGCAATTACAGCTTTATTTTAGGAAAATTATTTATATCACTTGCCACTTACTTGTGATCATTTATTATCATGGCATAAATGGAGTGAAAAGATCGAATATAAAACAACAAGAGGAGTTTTAGGTAACAGGTTAAATGACAGCATCTATGTTGATCCTGATACTGGAAAAGATGATAACACTGGTGCAGATTACAGTCCATATCGAACAATAAAGAAAGCCCTTAAAGAAGTAGAAACAGACGAAACAATACTGTTAAAAAACGGGATTTACACTGGAAAAGGCAATAATACGTTGATAATTGATAAAAATGTTACAATAATTGGTGAAAGCCAAAAATATACAGTAATAGATGGAGGAAAAATTTTTTCTATATTTGAAATCGATTATGATGCGCACTTAACACTCCAAAATTTAACAATAAAAAATGGAAGAGGAGATAATGGCGGTGCTATCTGCAATGAAGGTACTTTAACCGTAGAATAGTGCACTTTTGAAGCTAATACATCAAACGAAGGCGGCGCTATCTACCATAAAAATAATGGTAAATGTACAGTAACAAAATCTAATTTCAAAAATAATAACTCTAAAACCGCCCATGCTATTTACTGCAATAGCGATGTTTACGTAGAAGCCATATCAAACTGGTGGGTTCTGCAGCAGGCCCAACTAAAAAAGATATTTATGACCATGTAAAATACACTCCATGGTTAACAAAACCCATTAAATAACTCTACAAAAAATGAGCTGTTTTATTTTTTATTCTTTTTTTGAAAAAATTAATTAATCTTAAATCGGTTTTAGCTATCCTAATTTAGATAATTTTACCGTATTTACTTTATGGCAATTTAAATAGTCTTAAAATATAATCTCTGTATTTTTCCGTTATGGAAATGAGTATTTAATCCCAATAAATATCAAACTGAATTATCCATAGAAGGTATAGATGAAGGCGCAGGCATAGTTGTTGGGAGCCATCCCCTCATGCCTCGGAGCATAGAATATTATAAATGAAAGTTAATATCCTACAGCCTGAAAATTACGTTTTTAAAACCAAAAAATCCAATTATGAATGACTCCATGGTTTTAGAGCTGCAGATCGTAAATGGAAATGAAAATGTGACAGTTATTCCCATCCATATTTCAAACACCAGCCCTAAAATTATAGGTGATCAACATGCAAATAAGTTTTTAAATTAAACTTAAAATCTAATATTAAAATGAATATATTAAATGGAAAAGGCAAATTGACTGTAAATGTTTGAATTTAGTAGCATGACTAATAAAATAGTTAATGAACTTAATATTTAATTTAGAAGTTAATTTTAAAAAAAAATATAAATGATTTTTAGAGTTCAACACATTTACTTAAGCATTACTTTTTCACCGATAGTATCGACCTGGTTGCATGGTATAACTTTCTTTTCACCTATGCCTATTTTTGTAGCGGCTCCACCTTCTTTAATTACTAATGATTTAACCTGTTGTTTTCCTCTGACTATTTCTACGTCTTTAACTTCTCCAACTCTATCTCCAGAACTATCAACAACTTCTTTTCCAACTAAATCGCCTACAACATGCATACTATCACCCTTCTTTATTCATAATTATATTACATATATTATTACTATTAAAGATGATATTTATACATTTCATCCAGGCCAAAGTTTCAAATCATCTACTAAAATAGGAGATAAAAAAAACCTTATTTCACAATATAATCCAGATAAGCATCAAAATTCAATTTTAACAAATTCATATGATTAATAAAATTTTTAATTATGGCCAAAATTTAAAAGAAAAATAATTATAATTATTCTTCATTTTCCAGCTCTTCAAATACTTCTTTAGCTGTATATACTGCATTTAAAGCTGTTGGAAAGCCCGCATAGACGGCCATCTGGATCAATACTTCCACGATCTCTTCACGGGTACAACCAACATTTAAGGCCCCTATGATATGGCTCTTGAGTTCTGTTTGGGCATGTCCCAAGGTAGTAAGACTTGCAATTGTTACAAGTTCCCTTGTTTTTAGATCCAAACCAGGACGGGTATAAACATCCGCATAAGGAAATTCAGCAACAAAACGCGCTAGATCAGGAGCGATATCCTCCAAATTATCTGCTAATTCTCCATAAGACTTGGGATGCATCATTTTAAGCATTTCTAACCCTTTTTTGTATCTATCTTCACTCATTTTTCGTCTCCATTTAATTAGTCAAAATCCACGTATTTAGTTTTGATTCAAGTTATTTTAAACTTTTTTATTAATTTATTGTTATCACCACATTATTTGGAGTGAAAATGAATATCAAAGCACATAATGACATATATACCCCTAAAAATTACATTCTAATCCCAATTAATGTCTAATTTGAGAAATTTGGAAATTAATTTTCCCATACTGCCTTTTGATAATTATAATTTCACAGATAAAAACTAAATAGAAAATCATTTATATTACTAAAGAGAATATACATGCTAATTTCTAATAGCTTAATACAACCTTAAGGATCAATTGTTTAAGTGATGATTCATGTTAAAACAGATAGGAATTACAGGACATAATATATTCTCATTTCTGGATGATGGGTGGCTGTTCGACCATATAGACGAAATTAACATGAAATTAAAAGCATATAAAGAAGAAGCATTTATAGATGAACTTTTCAGTAATCCTAAAGAAATTATCGTACTGCTAAAACTTGACTATTTTCACGAACTAACTCCAGAATACATCGAATCTGCTATCTATGAATTTAAAGAATATTATGAATGTGTAGTGGACAAAATTATGGACGGCCATTTTTTAAACGACCAGAAAGGGTAATTTACGAAATAATCCATGTGTAAACTAATGTTCATGTCATGGAGATTGTAAAATCGAAGATTTTACACAGCACATAACATGTTTGCATGTTGTGCAATGTAATATTTTCATGTGTTCCTGAATAATTAATAAGTATAATTCATGCACATTTAATAAACATAAACGATTAAATTAATTGCAGCTGTTTTTTAACTTAGTTTATAAACTGAAAGTTCTAAATTTTAAAAGTAAAATATTATAACATATCTTTCTTTAAATCATTTACATTTGATACGATTTTAAATCAATCAGGTTAATATGTTAAATATAATGATGTTTAAAATACTCTTAAATTTTAAATAAAAAATAGAGATGGGGGAATGAATATGAAAATCGTTAGTATAATGGCAGTAATCATTATAATAGTAGGATTTGGTCTTCAATCGGTAAGTGCAGCATCATCCATACCTTCATTAGATAATATTACAAACACAACACAAGAAGCAATTAATAACGCTTCTGATACAGTTAACCAGACAGCCCAAGATGTCCAGAACACGTTAGATCCTATTCAAGACATTTTAAATAGCATAAATTCAGTTTTAAATACTATAAGTTCCATGGTACAAAATATCCAACAGATATTTGGCGGCTACTAACCATCCACATTATTTTTTTAATTTTATGTTCAAAAAGAATTTAAAGCTTAAATGATTCGTAAACGTGATAAAATGAAACCTCATATAATATTAAACGCTGCAATGACCTTAGACGGCAAAATTGCAACCAGAACAGGAAGTTCTGAAATTTCAGGCAAAGAAGATTTAATAAGAGTTCATAAGCTGCGGAAAGACATGGATGCAATAATGGTGGGAATAAACACACTTCTTGCAGATGATCCAAGACTTACAGTGCATAAAATTGAAGCTGATCCTGAAGACAGCCCTGTAAGAATAGTTGTTGACAGCAAAGCCCGTACTCCCCTGAATTTTCGTATTTTAAACAATGAAGCGCCTACAATAATAGCAACAACAGAAAGTGCAGACCCTGAAAAGATCGAAGCTCTAGAAAAAAAAGCAACTGTTTTAAAATGCGGTAAAGATAGGGTTGATCTTAAATCTTTAATGAAGGAACTTTCAAAAATAGAAATAAAGACCTTGATGCTTGAAGGAGGATCAACGCTGAACTATTCAATGCTTGAAAATGGACTTGTTGATGAAGTCAGGGTATGTGTAGCTCCAATGATTGCTGGTGGATCCAAAGCCAAAACTCTTGTCGATGGTAACGGTATTGATAAAATGAAAGATGCAGTTAAATTAAAGCTTAAAAAGAGTTATGGTTTAGGTGAAGATCTAATACTGGAATATGATGTAATTAAAGGAAATGCTAAATAAACATTTTCAATATTTAATTTAACACCATATATGTTAAATCTGATACTTGAATACGATGTAATTAAAGGAAATGCTAAATAAACATGTTAATGTTTAATTTAACATTATAACCTAAATACAATGTAATTTTGAATAATAATAATAATACCATATCTGATTAACGGCGTTTAAATAAGAGCAAGTAGATTCCCAGTACAAGTAATATGGCCGCTATTATCATTACCAGATAATCAAAGAAATTTGGAACTGCAACCCTTACCACTACTATTAAAACAGCAACTATAATATATATGATACCTGTAAGCCTGTCATCTATAATTACACCCCCCTTTTTCCCTTTTATAGTTATTATTAACAACATAATTATTATATTTTTGTAAATGTTTAGGCAGTGCATGATTAAAGGAATGAAAAGGATTTATTATATCAATTAAACCATAAATCTCAAAAACTTCCAGTACTTGACTGCAAAGGTAAAGTCATTGGCATCATAGAAAGGAGATGTAACTAAAAATCTGCTGAAAATGATTGCTGCAAAATAAAAGGTTCTATTAACATATATGAAAAATAAAGTTAATCCATATAATTTTTTGAGTAATTTTAAGTTGATTTTAACTGGGGTTTAAATACCTTCGAACACAGGAGGATATCCAATTCAACCATCAAATAAAGTTAACCCACATACTTAAGTAATTATAAGTTGATTTTAACCAGGGGTTTAAATACTTTTGAACCTGGTAAAATATCCAGTTTAAAGTTAAAAAATAAAATTTAGAAAAATATATAACCTCAAAAACTGATATTATCATGCGATAAAACATTTTAAGAAATAGGAGACGATTTTAATGGAAGTTGAAAATGTATTTACTATAACCAGTTTAGATCAATTAGTGGTATTAGAAATAAATGAACGAGTACACGACATTTTATATAAAGCAAGTAACGACATTGAAATTACAGAAATAGATATTGAAACTTTAAAAATAGACAGTTTAACTTTAGGGTTAATTGAAGACAACGGCCCATTTAGAGTAATAGCCTCTAACCTTATAGCTAAAATTAACTATATACTAGACAACATAGAAATGGAAGAAGATGAAGACATTTGCGGGTGCGGGTGCGAAGAAGAATATTAATTCTTTTTCTTTTTGTTATTTTGATTTAAATTAATTTTAATGCAGGTGTGTTAAATGCAGGTCATAGCCCACAGAGGTGCGTCCTTTTTAGAGCCCGAAAACACCATAAGAGCCGTTGAAAGGGCCGTAAAGATGGGTGCTGATTTTGTTGAAGTTGACGTGCGGGTGAGTAAAGATAACAAGCTTGTTGTAATGCACGATCCAGATATCAACCGTACGACAGATGGAAAGGGGCTTGTAAAAGATTATACGGTTCAGGAACTTAAAAACTTCGACGCAGGCTATCAAAACTCTAAGTTTTGGAGCCGCAAAAATGAAATTTTTGCAGGAAATGGAGAAACAGTTCCAACCTTAGATGAAATAATAACCTGCGTAAAAGACAGGATAGGGCTTGTAATTGAGATTAAAGAGCCTGGGACCGAAGTTAAAATCCTTGAAAAGATAGATGAAAATAATTTAGAAAATGTCATACTGACCTCTTTTTACCATAAAAGCATTAAAAATGCAAGAAAAACGGACCCTTCTGTAGATGCAGGGATTATATTTACCTGTCAGCCTGTAGATGTGAATCAGATGGTGTCAAATGCATGTGCTAATATTATTTTTCCAAGTTACAGATATATGAATGAAGATATGGTAAAACAAGCCCAAAATAAGGGCATATCAGTTTATCCATGGACCATTGACGATCCAGAGATATTTGAAAAGTTCGTTGAAATGGGTGTGGACGGTATTGTGACCAATAAATTGATAGAAAAATGTAAATGAAGAGTTTAGGTTTATTTATAGTTAAGTATACTTTAGAAAAAGTAAAGAATAAAAATCACTCAACTATACCCTTATTCCTTAAAATTTCCAGAGGGTTGTCTCTTAATGCTCGTAAGATCTCTTTTTCAGGTAATCCTGCACCCTTAGCTATATTATAAGCAGTTTCATAGGAAATAATATCTTCAGGCGCGTGGGTATCTGTATCCACAACCAGATTTGCACCGACTTCCATGGCCACTTTAGCTACATGCCCATTTGAAAGTGAATGGCCCCTTCTTGCACTTATTTCAAGCGCAATGTTGTTATCTTTAGCAGTTTGAGCTTCTTCCTGAGTTATTAGTCCAGGGTGTGCCAGTATATCCACATCAGGACAGTTTACTGCAGCCCAGTTGGTTCCTTCCACTACAGGCTCCATCAGGGTTTCCCCGTGGACGACTATTATTTCTGCCCCTAATTTTTTGGCCTTGTTTGCGAGTTTGCCTATAATTTCAGCCGGAGCATGGGTTATTTCAGCCCCCGGAATGACTTCTATATTCCAGTTTTCTCTTATATCTAATATTACATCTCTTATCTGCCTAACACAATCAATGTTAGACGCATCAACGTGATCAGTTATTGCAATTGCTTCATGATTTAATACCTGTGCTCTCCTTGCAATTTCAGACGGTAAAAGTTCCCCGTCGCTGAATATACTGTGCATGTGAAGGTCTATTCTTTTATTTATATGATTCCCTCCCAACTGATATTTGAATTTGAATTATAATTGTTTTTAGATAATTAATATTGAAATTTTCCTTATCTTTTTATTGTCAAACAGCCTATTAAAATATAGTGATAAAATGGAAATTTAGATATTATTGATTTATAAAAAAAATGTTAAATTGATAATCACGATCAACTTCAATATTTTGATAATGTGCTTAAATGAAATTTTAAATTTGCTGGTTTCATTACTTAAAAAATTGTTAAATAACTTTAAAATTCCGATTAAGTCGTTTTTATCTTTAAATTAATAGGGTGTTAATATGAATTGTTCAATATTTGTTCCATCTCACATTACAGGGTTTTTTGAGATACTAGATAATGATAATCCCCTTAAAAAAGGATCCCGCGGTGCGGGAGTTGTTATGGATAAAGGAGTTGTAACAAAGACAAAAATAATTGATGGAAATGGAGTACAAATAAAAATTAATGGAAAAACTGATGCGCGAAATGCTACAATAACTGAAAAAACCATAGAGATCATTAAAAGAGATTATAATTTAGACAATAAAAAAATAGTAATCACTCATGATGTAGATGTACCTATCGGTGCAGGATTTGGGACTTCAGCATCATTTGCTCTTGGAACATCCCTAGGAATTTCAAAGATTCTTGATTTGCCATTAACATTTAATAAAGCCGCACAAATTGCCCATCTTGCAGAGGTGGAAATGAAAAGTGGTTTAGGTGATGTTATAGGGGCTCTATCTGGAGGGCTTGTTTTAAGGCTCAAAGAAGGCGCACCTGGGATTGGAGTAACAGATAAATTACTCTTAAATCAGTCTGAAGACCTTTATGTTATTTCAAAATGTTTTGGGGAAATAAATACAGGAGACATCATCGAAGATCCCGTCCATAAAGAAAGGATTAACTCAACAGGGCGAGACCTGCTATTTAAACTTACGAGTAATCCGAGACCTGAAAATTTAATGAAATTATCAAGGAAATTCGCTGAAAAGACCATGCTCATGAGCAGTGAAGTTTGTGAAGCTGTAGATATATTGGAAGAAGAAACAATAGGTGCTTCCATGGCTATGTTGGGAAATACAGCTTTTGCAATTTCTAAAAGTCCAGATACAAGTATTGAAAATGCAGTAGTTGCAAAACTTAATTATAATGGATTAAAATTTTTATAAAATCTTATACAATAATTTAAATCAGTTTTCTAAATATAATAATCAAAATAAGCACTATAATCAGTACTCTGAAGATAACATAAAACAGGACCCAATACATTATTAAAACCATATTATAATTAATATTAAATTTTTATATTATATTATTGATTGAACATGGCTTAAAAAATAGTAAATAATCAAGAAGATAAAGCAGACCCCTGTGACACAGATCATTCCTTAAAATCTTCTATAGTGTATTGAATACCTTCCTCATCCATTTTTTTTGTTATACTTTTAGTCATGTTACCAACAGCAAAAACCAGCACGTTTAAACCTCTTTTTGCTGCAGCCACAGTGGCATAAGGGGTTGCAAATTCAAAATCTGGAGAAATTTTTAATTTATCTGTCACGGCCCTTGAGATGGTTCCCATTATGCCCACCCTATCAAATCCTTTTTTATATATTTCCTGTATTTTATGGGTATTAACTGCCCTTGATCCCCCATGATTTATTGTAGGAAGTTTTATTATGGTTACATTACCAGATTTAAGCTCTATTGTACCATTTAATCTGCTTAAAGCTACATCTTCTCCTGAAACTGCATCATTAAGCACTTCTGCTGATGCCGATGTTTTTTCATTTGTGGCATATAAAACTCCATTTTCCATTTTAAGCCAAACATTCTGGCCAGATTTAAGTTCTTCTTTTGCTATTGCAGGCCATATTGACTTATAAGTATTCATTGTTTCTACAACTTCATCAGCATACTTTCTAAGGTCAACAGCTTCTTTTTTAAGCTTTTCAATTCCTCTTTTTGTAATATGGTACCTTGCAGTTCCTTCCCTTATTTCTACAAAACCGTCATCAGTTAAGCTTTTAATATTTTCAGAGACTGCTTGAATAGTTATTCCAAGTTTTTCAGCTATGTCCTTTT
The DNA here is from genome assembly GCF_038562635.1 of Methanobacterium sp. Lineage (NCBI taxonomy): Archaea > Methanobacteriati > Methanobacteriota > Methanobacteria > Methanobacteriales > Methanobacteriaceae > Methanobacterium > Methanobacterium sp. The sequence goes on from NZ_JBCFBO010000002.1 coordinate 40,268, forward strand.
GCCTCAGGTGGGGCTGCTGCTTGGCTATCTCTGCAAGAATCTGAAACCTTGTGAGTTCTCCTTTTTTCTTGAAAACTTTCATTTATTCACCAATTTAGTAATTTAAAGATTTAAATTGAACTGAAATAGTAAAGACTAACTTATTAAAATCTATCATGAAAATATTCTTAAGTAGAATATAAGATATTATCATATAACTAATTTATTAAATAGGGCCTTGTGTTTGTCATGAATAACCAAACGTTAATGTATTGTTTATAAATAAGCATTATTGCTAAATTATTATTAAAATTTAATAAGTTAAAGTCTACATCATATAAAATAGTCTACAGTATAGTATTTCCATTATTTCTTAAATATGATTAATTTTACCGTACTACCAATACAGGACATGATGCAGTTCTTACTACTTTTTCTGCAACGCTTCCAAGTAAAAATCTGTCCATACCATGTTTTCCAGCAGTCCCCATAACAACAAGATCAATTCCTTCCTCTTCAATGGTCTTACGAATTGTACGGGCGGGACGGCCTTCCTTGGTCATAAAAACTAATTTTATTTCAGTATTAAGTTCTTCTTTACATTTTAATGACATATCAATGATAACATCAAAGGATTTTCTTCCTTCATCTTCAAGCATTTCTTTAACCCTTGTTATTGCTTTTTCAGTTGGTAATCCCATAAATAAAGAATTATCAATTACATATAATGCTAAAAGTTCTGCATTACTCTTACCTGCAATCCATATAGCCTGTTCTGCAGCTTTAAGGGCGGGTTGTGAACCATCTGTGGGCAACAATATTTTTTTATACATTTTAATCACCTTTAACAATTAACCTGAATAATTTTTTACTTAACCTAACACAAATTAACGAGAATGTTCCGTTAAATAAATTTCAATGTGATTGAACAGGCTGGAGATGATATCCATAGTTAGGGCTATTATATACCAGTGATATTCTTTTGATTCTAGAGTTGTCATGTTTTCCATTTCTTTTCCCATTTCACGAAGCGTGTTTAGGGCTTCTTTTAATCGAGACCTTGTTTTACCTTTTTCATATTCATATGGTTGAAATTCTATATCTTCAAGCCTAACCTCCAGAATATCTGATGCTTTCTGCAGTTTGCCCGATTATCTTTGGATTACCCTCTTCAATGGTACCTGAATTAACAATGCTAATAAAACCACCTGAAGTTTCTCCCATCTCATTGATATAATTTAAAAATAATTTTTCAAGTTTAGGGAATGCTTTATTCATAGTAATATTTATACGAAAAAAAGTATTTTAATATTTCTATCAGTATCAAAGAAATTTATCTTATTTTATCCTGCCAATGGTGCATTTCGTAAATTATAGGATTCATTTATATTTTTTACAGCATTTAAGGTGCTGGCAAGATTTTTTATTAAATTAAATTATGAAAAATTAAAAATGATACACCTTACCAATTTTAAAGAAAAAAAATATTAAATTGAAACTAAATTTTACCGGTTAAATATTCATCAAATACATTAAGGAATTTATCCACATTTTCTTCAGGAATATACGCCCCGCATGCAACAGAGTGTCCGCCGCCGTTTCCGCCGACTTTAGCTGCCACTTTCCTTATTATATTTCCAAAATGTATTCCATCATAAGCTAAAAGCCGTGAACAACGCAGTGATACTTTTATTCCTTCAGAATCTTCCCCAACAGGAGTAAATCCGATTATTGGTTTTCTCCAGTCACCATAGCTTAAAATCATTCCAGCAACAGTTCCAATTACTTCACTTTTTATTTCGCTGCCCTCAAAATACTGCAGGTTTTCTAAAGAAATAATCCTGTCTTCTTCCGTTACCCATTCCATTTTTTGAGCAAGATACCTCCTGTGCTCAAGCGCAAGCTGATCCATCTCGTCCAGTGCAAGACCCCTATCGCCTTTCAGGACATTGAGTGCAATTTCTGGATGTTTATGGCGGCTGCAAGCATTAACCGCAGTTGAAAATTCACTGGCATCCCGAAGTGGAGAATACTTTCGTTCCCCTAAAAAGTCATAAGACTCTCCAGCAACAAGTTTTGGAACGTGCTTTATGTACCTTTGAGGTACTTCCTTGCTTAACATCCGGACTAACTCTGAAAATATTTTGCCCTTTTCTTCCTGAGTTAAATCACATAAAACTCTTGCTCTTTTACCATTTTTAGTTGGAATATCAAGCTTATTCAACATATGAATACATTCAGTCCTACTATTTGTTATAGGGAGTTTAACATCCCCAAAATATGAAAGCGCCACAAATATTGGCCTTGTCTGTCTTCCATAGATAGAAAGATCATTATTTGTAGCTATAAGTTTATTTTGAACACTTGCTGCAAGAATTTCCTTATTTAAGCCCACTAATTTTCCAGACATGCTGTTTTGCATATCTCCTACTGCACTTAAGACTCCTAACCAGCTTAGATCATCAAATCCAAATGTGTGTGCAAGTAAGTAGGACATTCCACCTCCTGAAACATCATGTGATCCATCTATACCATAGTAATGGCAGTTTAATTCCAGGAAATTGCCCGAAACATGGTTGTCAAAAACCATTGGTCTTAAAGGAGGGTGGTGGTCTAAAATAAGTATATTAGATGAACCATTTCCTAATTTGTCTACATTTTGTCCAGAGCCCAAATCCGAAAATATGGTAAGTTCATTCTCAAGTTCAAGGCTGTCTAATTTATCAAGAGTTACAAATTCTACTTCATGGTCTTTCTCTAGATTATCCAGCATTGAAGATAATATTGCACCTGCGGTTATTCCATCGCAGTCGATGTGGCTGTATATCTTAATATCTTCAGCATTCTGGACCATTTCATGAGCCTTCAAAAAAGCGAGGTTCATTTGATCCTGTTTATTGATTTCCATTTCCTTTTTAGCTCCAGTGAAAATTTAATTTAGTAGATTTATTAATGATGTGATTTATAGTGGATGACCAAATATTTTTGATGTTTGCAAATCCTCAAAATCTTTCAAAATTCATAGAATTTTAGAAAATACCTTGTATTTTCTAACCTTTGGAAATCTGTCAAATCTTTGATTTGACGCCACAAAAATCAAAGATTTTTGTAGGCTTTGATTTCCAATGTTTGCAAATTGAAAATTTGCAACCGTAAAAAATCGTAGATTTTTTACATGCTCAAACGTTCCGCGTTTGACAGTCCCAAAAATCTACGATTTTTGGGTATTTTGAATGCACAAACACAACGTGTTTGTCAGCTTTGCATTTTCTTTAGTTACAATTTTTGAATATCTAATAATTTATAAGTTTAAAAAGTTATGTTTACGGAACTTCGTTCCGTAACCGTGAAAATTTATAAGTTTAAAAAGTTATGTTTACGGAACTTCGTTCCGTAACCGTGAAAATTCTATGAATTTTCACATGTCATTCACTATGAAAATAAAAGGAATTATAAATGAAATTAAAAATTATCAACTAAATTTAAATTATGAAATTATATGTTTTAACTTCATTAAAATATTAATTAGGACCGCATTCCCTTTATCATGTTACTTATTTTAATCAGTGTTTCTTTTTTAGTGTTGCTTTTATCTACAATCACTCTACCAGATGATTCCCACCATGATCTAGAATAAGATTTATATTTTTCAACTTCAGGGTTAAGATGGAGTTTTTGTGCAGCTTTGTTAATTTCCCTTATTTTTGGAGCAGATATTGCATCTTCCTTAGAAATACGTCTTCCATCTTTTTTTGTCCTTTCAGAATCAATATAAGCCGGCCATATTATTGTTCTCATCAGTTTCCCTCACTTGGTTTATCATTCATCACATCTACCAGTTTATCCAGCATATTTTTAAATGTGTACACTTCAGGCATTATGGGATTAATTTTATACGCATCCAGCACCTTTTTGGTTATAGGGCCAATTGCTGCAACTAAAACTTCATTATTCCGGAATATATCTAAAATTTCTGCCTTATCTTCCTCTTTAGCAATTTTAATAAGATTTTTAACTGTTAAAGGGCTTGTAAACATTACAACATCTATATCTTTATTCAATATGTCATCTATAAGCTCATAAATCTTTGATTTATCATCAGGCATCTCTGACTTATATGCGTCTGCAAGGAAAACCTGCGCCCCTATGTCCTCAAGCCCATCTGGAAGTGTGTATCTTGCAACCATGGTTCTTGGAAGCCCCATTTTCATGCCTTTAACGTCAAATTTTTCAAATGCTTCCAGAAGTCCTTCTGCAGTATAATTATCAGGGATAAGATCGGCTTTTACATTGTACTGGTTTAAAACCTCTTCAGTTTTAGGGCCTATAGTTGCGATCTTTAAATTTCGAGCACCTTCAAGACTGCAATGTTTAAAAAATGATTTTATAGCCCTTGGAGACGTGAATATAAGCCAGTCAAGTTCATTTATCATATTACATAATTTTATCACTTCTTCTGGCTTGGAATCTTTGAGTTCAATTGTAGGAGTTACAATTGGAACTGCTCCATAAGATTTTACCATTTCAACTGAGTCTTTAGCCCTTTCAGCAGGTCTTGTTATAACAATTTTTTTACCTTCTAATCCCTTCATGATATTGCCTTCTTAATAGATCAGTCACTGATTTGATTCATCTCTTTAAATACATCAACAACATTTCCAATAACCACTAAAGCAGGTGGTTTAATATTTTTTTCAGCTATGTTTTCCAGTGTGCCGGTTATTATCCTTTGATTTTCCATCGTACCATTTTCAATTACACAAACTGGAGTTTGAGGATCTTTATATTTCATAATTTCTGCTGTATTTTCAGCTAAATTTCCAATACCCATAAGTATTACAATTGTATCGGCTTTAAAGTCCCATCCTACCTGTTTTTTACATTTAGTTGGGTCTTCGTGGCCTGTAACGATTGTAAACGATGTTGCAACACCCCTGTGGGTAACTGGAAGTCCAATTGTTGTGGGAACTCCGATAGCAGAAGTTACACCTGGAACTAACTCAAAATCAATTCCTTCTTCTACAAGGGCCAGAATTTCCTCGCCCCCTCTTCCAAATACGAAAGGATCTCCACCTTTAAGACGTACAACTACATCATTTTCTTTTGCTTCTTCAACAAGGAGTTTGTTGATTTCATCTTGAGACTTATAATGATGTCCTGCTTGTTTTCCTACATATATCAGTTTTGCGCCTTCTGCATATTTTAAAATTTCTTCGTTTGCAAGTTTGTCGTACAGCACAGCATCCGCTTTTTTTAACACGTTTACAGCTTTGAGAGTGATAAGTTCGGGATCTCCTGGACCCGCACCTACTAAATAAACTACCATGTGTTCACCGTTTAAATTATAAAAGAATTAATAATGGATAATTCTATGGATTATCCTATGATTTAAAATTAACTATTCCCTTAAAGAATTTAAGGCCATCTGAAGAACCTAAAATCGTTTCTGATGCTCTTTCTGGATGAGGCATCACAGCACATATAAGCCCTGTTTCATCACAGACTCCCGTTATAGCTTCCATAGACCCATTTGGGTTTTCTCCTTCAAATTTCAGCACGATTTGATCCTGATCGTGAAGTTTTTCAATTTCTTCATTGTAATATCGGCCTTCAGCGTGTGCCATTGGCATGTTAATTATTTCATTCTTTTCATACATGCTTGTAAAAGGAGTTCGGGTCGATGCAACTTTTAATTCCACCTGCTTGCAGATGAATTTAGCATTATCATTGTTTGTGAATACGCCGGGTACCAGACCGACTTCTGCCAGTATTTGAGCTCCATTACAAATTCCAAGGACGGGTTTTTCTTCTTTAACTATTTCTTTTATACCTTCTATAACAGGAGTTATTGAGGCTATTGCTCCAGCCCTCAGGTAATCTCCATAAGAAAAGCCGCCAGGAATTACAATTGCATCAAAATCAGATAAGTCTTTTTGATTCCACCAAACGTAATCAGGTTCTCCTCCTGCAATTTTTAGAGCGTGAAATACATCTCTATCACAGTTTGAACCTGGAAAGCGTATAATTCCTACTTTCATTGTTTTCCTCTTTATATTATTTTTATAAATACCTATTCCAATATTATGCATCACTTGGAGTTATATTAATTTCGTAATCATGAATTACAGGATTACAGAGAAGTCTCTGGCACATATCGTCCACTTCTTCCATTGCAAGTTTTTCATTTTCTTCTTCGAGTGTAAATTTAATTATTTTAATAGTTACAGTTCCTTCAACTTCATATCCTAAAAGAGCAAGAGCTCTCTGTGTTGTTGAAGCTTCAGGATTTAACATGCCTTTTTTAAGGCTTATTTTAACTTCAGCATCGTACTTCATATCATCACCAATAAAATAAAATTAAAAGTAATAAGTTTATTCATTCATAGATTACACTTTATCCTTATTAACTTTATTATGAAAATTTTACTTAAAGTCCATATTCAGCTTAATTCTATAATTCGATATTCCATTTTTCTTTATCTTCATCATCAAGTATCATGGATGCAACTTTTTTATAAGCGTCTAGAACACCAGACTCGCCTTGTCTAAATAAATCTTTATCAAGAGTATCACATGTTTCCATATCCCAGAATCTACATGTGTCCGGACTTATTTCATCTCCTAAAACTATATTTCCATCTGCATCATAACCAAACTCAATTTTAAAATCAGGGAATAAAATTCCTTTAGACTCTAAGAAATCTTTTAACACTCTATTTATTCTTAAAGTGGTCTCTTTAATAATTTTAAGTCTATATTCATCTATAAGGCCAAGTGCAATTGCAATGTCATCATTTAACATTGGGTCTCCATATTCATCGCTTTTATAGTCTATCTGTATTATTGGAGGCTCAAAAGTCTGTTTAGGTTCAAAAGGATATCTTTTTAAAAGACTTCCAGCTGCTATATTTCGTGTGATCACTTCCAGAGGGATCATTTCAAGTTTTTTTGATAACATAAGTCCTGGTTTTATAAGTTCTACATACTGGGTTCTGATTCCAGCCTCTTCAAGTATTTCAAAAAGTTTTGCAGAAATTATTGAATTCCAGAATCCTTTTTCACTTAAATTATCTTTTTTAGCCCCATTTCCAGCTGTTATATCATCTCTAAATTCTACAACAACTTTCTGAGGGTCATCAGTTTCATATACGCCTTTGGCTTTACCTTGATATATTAGGGTTCCAATTTCGATAGTCATGTTAAACTCCATTTCTTATATTTAGTATCAAATATTTATATAGATATAAATTCCAATTAGTGATGTTGTAATATGTTGTAATTTTAGGATTATAAAATTGATGCAAAACTTAAAAAATAAAAGAATGTTACTCATTTATATGAGATAGGAATTATAATAAAGTTATTATAATTTTAAAATTATAAAAATTGATGAAAGACAATTAATAATAAAATAGAATATAATTAATACTCATATGACACCTTTTGGTGAAATTTATGTGCGGGATAATAGGATGTATATTAAACAATGAAAAGGCTGCGCCTGTACTTTTAGAATGTGTAAAAAGGCTTGAATATAGAGGCTATGATTCTATAGGCATTGCAACATCTGGAAGCGATATAACTATTAAAAAAGACAAGGGAAAAATCGATGATGTCCAGGCAAATCTAAACTTAACCGACCTTCCTGGAGAAATGGGGATAGCTCACGTCAGGTGGGCCACCCATGGATTACCTACAAAAGAAAATGCCCATCCACATACTGACTGTAAAAACAGAATAGCTGTAGTCCATAACGGAATAATTGAAAATTATAAAGAATTAAAAAGCCAGTTAGAAAAAGAAGGACATATATTTAAGTCCGAAACCGACACTGAAGTTATACCCCACCTTATAGAAAAATATATGGAACAGGGAAACAATTTAGAGGATGCAACAAGACTTGCAATTGGAGATCTTAAAGGTTCATATGCTCTGGCAGCTATATCCCGTGATGAACCAAATAAAGTTGTAGGTGCAAGAAAAGAGAGTCCCCTTATAGTAGGAAAGGGCACAGGTGAATATTTTATAGCATCAGACGTCCCTGCCATATTAAAACATACAAATAAAATTATTTATCTTGAAGATAACGAAATGGTTATTTTAAGTGATGAGGGGATCACAATAAAAGATCCTGAAGGCAAAGTAATTGAAAAAGAAATTTTCGTCATTGATTGGACCCCTGATATGGCTGAAAAAGGTGGTTACGATCACTTCATGTTGAAAGAAATTCACGAACAACCAAAAGCAGTTAAAAATACCCTTCGTGAAGCATCTGAAATTAAAAAAATTGTCCAGAGTTTCCCTAAATTTAATAGAATATGTTTTGTAGCTTGCGGAACATCATACCATGCATCTTTAATTGGTAAATATCTATTCGAAAATTTGGTTGGAATTTCAACAGATGTTACCTTAGCTTCTGAATTCGAATATTCTGCAGAAACGCTGGATGAAAATACACTTGTAATTGTTATAACACAATCTGGAGAAACTGCAGATACTCTTAAAGCTTTAAGACTTGTTAATCACAAAGCCAAAACACTTGCCATTGTAAATGTGGTCGGAAGTACAGTAACCAGAGAAGCAGAATATGTTGTATACACAAGGGCAGGCCCTGAAATAGGTGTAGCAGCAACTAAAACATATATAAGTCAGCTCACATCCATCTATCTTCTTGCAATCTGCATGAGCGGGCGGATGGAACTTTTAGAAAAGTTAGAAAGTATTCCAGATTATATGGAATCAATACTTGAAAATGAAGACTTCATTAAGAAAATAGCATGCAAATATAAAGATGCTAGAGATTTCTTCTTTATTGGACGAGGATTTTCATATCCAACAGCTTTAGAAGGTGCTTTAAAACTTAAAGAGATAACTTATATTCACGCAGAGGGTTATGCGTCAGGTGAATTAAAACATGGCCCACTCGCACTTATTGATGATGGCATTCCTGTTGTTGCAATAGTACCTCCAGGTAAAAGCCATGATAAAACATTAAGTAATGTTGAAGAAGTAAATGCAAGAGGTGCTCGTGTTATTGGTCTTGGATCATCAAAAGACGAAGATTTAAGGTCAGAAACCAGGGATATGATTGAATTTGACGATGAGATTAATGAAATATTTTCAGCTATACCATATGTCATTCCTCTACAACTTTTATCATATTACATCAGCGTCATGAAGGGTATAGACCCAGATAAGCCTAAAAATCTGGCTAAATGTGTAACAGTAGAATAAACTACTGAAACATATCTTTTATAATTAAAAACTAATTTCACTCTTTTAATTCTTTTTAACTGAATTTATAAACGCTCATGTCCCTGATCATGTGTACAATTCATGTTTTATGTTAAATTATAATATCAATTAAGTATAGTGGATTATACTTCAAAATGTAATTTATTTTAACCAGATAACCTATAAAAATTCAAAGAGAGATTGCCACACATGCACATGAACGACAATAAATCAATACTCTTAAGATTTCCAAAAAGTTTAAGAACTTAATTTGAAATTTATAGAAAGCATTGAAAAAGTAAGATGTTGGTATTAAATCTTTAGCAGGTAGATCAGATGTTATTAGACACTATTAAAAAGAATATGGCAGAGTTTATCCAAAATAACCCGCAAAATTTTGTTGAAGAACTTGATATGATGCAGATATGGGATCAACCGCTGATTGGCGTGGCGAGCGCGTCTGATCCACTTTGGGAAAAATTAAAAGAACCTAATGTAATTGGACCAGATCATTTAACACCTGATGAATGGTTATCTGGAGCAAAATCTATAATTTCATATTTTTTGCCATTTACAGAACATGTACGCAGTTCTAACAGATCAAAAGGTCTGCCATCTAAAGAATGGCTTTATGGGCGTTGTGAAGGTGAAATATTTAACAATGCATTACGGAGACTAATTGTGAGACTAATTGAAACTGCTGGAGGAAAAGCAGTTGCTCCAGCTTTAGAAGAACGTCTTACAGTTGCTAATCATGTAAGTAACTGGTCAGAACGTCATGTTGCTTTTATTGCAGGCCTTGGAACTTTTAGCTTGAATTATTCTCTAATTACCAATTTAGGGTCGGCAGGTCGTTTTGGTAGTGTCATCACAGACCTTGAATTTGAACCCAATTCCAGGCCATATCAAGAAATAGATGAGTACTGTACCAAATGTGGGGAATGTATTGACCGGTGCCCTCCCCTAGCTATCAATGAAAAGGGTAAAAATGCTGAATCTTGTTCTAAGTTCCTTGATAAGACACTTAAGTTAAATAAACCAAGATATGGGTGCGGTAAATGTCAGACAGCAGTTCCATGTGAATACCAGAATCCAACGCTTATTTAATAAAGAATTACCCTGACATTTTTAAGGATATAATCAATCCAAACATGAAACTTTTAAGGATTATATACCTATTTTTACTTTTAGGAGGAATAAATTTAAATGTATGACGTAATGGTAATAGGTGCAGGCCCTGCTGGTTGTATAACAGCAAAAAGGTTGGCTGATGCAGGTTATGATGTTCTGCTGGTTGAAAGAATGAGTATCCCCCGAGAAAAATCATGTTCGGGTATCCTGATTAAAAAATCCATTAATGTGATAGAAAACGAATTCGGAAAAATACCAGATTCAGTTTTATGTAAACCCAATATAAGTAAAGGCATTGTCATTACCAACGAAAAGGGCCAAACATTCAAGTTTAAAAGCGACGGTTTAAATGTATGGAGGAGCCTATTTGACGAATGGCTTGCTTTAAAAGCTCAAAATGCAGGTGCTGAACTTAGACAATCAACTTCAGCTATTGCTTGTGCAGAAAAACAGGATTATGTATCAGTAAAACTTCATGATGGCGAAATATATGAAGAAAAAGCCAGAATTGTTGTGGCATGTGATGGGGCAGACAGTAATATTAAAAAGGATTTATTTAAAAAGCCAAAAAACTATGTTTTCACCTATCAAACCTTTTGCAGAGGTACTATTGATTTAGACCATGACTTCTTTCATGCGTTTTTGGATCCTCAACTTTCCCAGTATGATGCGTGGTTCAATGTTAAAGATGATCTTTTAATTTTAGGGGTAGGTGTCAAAGAACCAGCATTAATGAAAATGTACCATTCAAGATTTCTTTCATTTCTTAATTCGCAGTTCAATGCCAAAATAGAATCACGTGTTAAAGAAGAAGTTGGAATAATGCCTACTGTTACGTCGGGATGTCCAGTTAATTTAGGGAAGGGCAGAATTTTATTTGCAGGAGAAGCAGCAAGTTTTCTTAATCCTATTGGAGAAGGAATATCAAGTGCATTAGCCAGCGGATATGCTGCAGCAGAAGCTGTTAAATCTGTATATAAAACTAATAATTTCAGTGTTAAATCTTTAATAGATACGTATAACTACAACATATCATCTGAAAAAGAGTACATGACAAGACAATGGACTATCCTAGCCGGCATGTCATCTAAATTTTCTTATATGAAATAAAAAATAATGAAAACAAATTTTATTTTAATAAAAGTTTATCTATTGGAAACTTGAACCCATTCCAAGATCCACGACGTAGTGTTCTTCTGCAAAATATCCCCTTTCTCCTAATTCCTTAATAAATTCCACCAGATTTTCAAGGTCATTTGCCTCAGCGGATTCAAGTTTAATATTCTTTTCATCCACAGATAACTTTTTTTCAGGGGTTTTAAAGTCTCCAGCAACCTGTAACCATAAACTTTTGGGAACTCTCTCATTGAAAAGTTGTATATTACCAGCTCCATCTTTAGCTACTTTTACATCAATATTTGAACTTTTCAATTCTTCAAAATTTGCAATTTTTGTTTCTAAGCTTTTATGCATATCTTCTGCTTCTTTAACGCCCCTTTCCTTTAATTCTGTTGTGTAGTTATTAATTAAACTTATAAGGTCATTTCGGCTTTCTATCAGTTCTTTTTCAGCATTATGGCGTTCAATTGCATAACTAATAGCTCTCGAAAGTAATCTAGCACTGACTTCCCCTTTCATCAGGTAATCCTGTGCGCCTTCCCTTACAGCCCTAACTGCAACCTCTTCATCATCTAAACCACTTAAAATAACAATTGGTAATTCAGGTTCATATTCATGTGCTCTTTCAAATGTTTCAAGACCTATACTATCAGGTAAACTAAGGTCTAAAAGTAGAACATTAAATAAATCATCGTCTAAAAGTTTAAGCCCTTCATCAAGTCTTTTAGCCCATGATACTTCATATTTTGTTGTTTTTATATCCTTAAACATCTCGCTTATAAATCTTGCATCCGCGTCGTTATCTTCTATTAACAACACTTTAACGAGTCTATCTGCCAATGTATTCACCTTTTCATTTCCTCATAAATTAAATCATCATTTATCTGAGCATTTAAAAATTTTACAATTTTTATTCTAGTACTATTTTGTATATTCATATTATTCAAATTTACTAAATTTACTAATATGAATACAATACATTTAAAATCCCAAAAGAAACAAAATATTATGTTAATTATACTGCAAATGTATTACTACTATTTTTAAGTATTTCTAATTTTAAGTAGTTTAACTATTTTACTTGCCTAGTTACAATCCATAGTTCTCATTAAGTGCCATTTTAAATGCAAATAGTTAAATTTAAGAATAAAAAATAAAATAAAAGTGGTATAACATTTATAGATTCGGGTTAAAAATTTCAATAACCAGAACTAATGGAAACATAGGACAATCGCTCCACGGAAACATAAGGAAATATTATGGACTGCTCACAGTATTATGTGTAATTTTAGGCTTCATATTCCCCCAATTTTCTGTCTTATCCCCATATGTATCGATTTTACTTGCCGTTTTAGTCTTCTCCAGGTTTTGAACACAAAGTAGCTGATTTCACAAGAATAATAAATCATCCCAAAAAGTTTTAGTACTTATTCTATCTAATCTTGCATTATATCCTGTTATTGGGATTTTATTTAGCTATTTTATTCTGCCGTCACAGGATATTTACGTTGGAACAATTCTTTTATGTTTTGCTCCTTCACCCGTCGTCACTGCATTATGGGCAGAACTTTCAAACGGAGATAGTACTATTTCTGTAACTACAGCACTGTTTTCCATGATGTTAATTATATTAATTTATCCCATAATCCTTTATTTTATGAGTATTGCATCCCCGGAACTTGCAGTGTCAATATTTAAACTTCTTGCTTTGTCCATATTTGCTCCAGCAGTTATTGCGCTATTTTTAAGAGTAGAAGAGGATAAATATATCCCCACTAAAAATATAATTACTTTAATTTCCTCTTTTGTGAGCTTAATCATAATATAATTGCAATAGCCCACATGGTATCAAATGTAATGAACGATGAATTCAGCATAATTCTGCTGCTTGGAATGTTAGTCATTGTTTTACTTACAGCAGGTTTTTGGCTACGGCTACCTTTTAGGTAAACTGTTTAAGACATCTAAAAAAGACAGCATTCCATTTTTATATTCAAGCAGTATGAGAGATGGAATCACCCCATTAAGTGTTGCAATTACATATTTTTCTTCCAGTTCAACTATTGCATCTACAGTACTGTTAATCGTGATGCCCTTTTTAGTTACAGGGGTTTACTACATTCTACGTAAATAATATATTAAATCTTAAATAATTCATATTTGCTAGCATAACACTGCTCTTTAATATAAAAGTATAATTCGTACACATGATCATCAGACATGAGCGTAAATTAGATTAGTACTCTCCTGTAAATCGAATTTATTAAATTCAACTTTTTGATACAAATTTCAATTTAATTCGCCACGTTTAGATTAATTAGATAGTTTTATAAATCTCAAAATAAATTTAATATTAACAGTGAAAAAATATTCCAGTAAATGAGGAGTTTCTATGAATCCAAGAAAAGCAGGGAAGCTTTTTATAGTTTTAATGATATCTTTAATTGCATTCGGGTTTGGATCATGTGCAAACGCGTTAAATTCAGGTAATGACGTCACATCAGGCATATTACCTTCTATGATTGCTTCAAATACTAATGAACAAATCTCAACTATAGGTGATCCTTCCTTTGAACCAGTTCATCTCATGAAACAATATTACAATATCACTAATTCCACCAATTCAACTCCAGTAAATAATACCAGTAATTCAACCAATTCAACTAAAAATTCAACTAAAAATAACACATGGTGGGATTAATTAAGCTGTAGATAGGATTTGTTTTAAATGCAGTTATAATCTGTTAACATCATCCAATGAGTTACAGACCTTATTTAAATATTTTGATGCTAAATATACATTTTTAGAATTCACAGAATTTATAAATAATAAAGACCTATCTTTTTATGATCCCATTATTATAAGAATTCTATTTTTTTAATTGGTAGATAATCATGATAATTTTACGGCGTAATAAAAAAATTGTGGAGTTATTTCCCATTGGAAGCTCAAAAGGAGCATTAAATTCAAGGAGAAAACCTCTTTTTTATGGATATTTAAGGCTTAAACGAACCAATAACCAGATACGGCCTTACAAATTTATAGTGAAAAAAGGAGATAAAGAGTCCCTCTTTCCTCCAAGTGAAGCTATGAAAATTTTAAAAAAGCAGAACGTTTATTTAATCGATGGAGACGAAGAAATAGAAGAAATGTTAGATTCTCTTAACATTGACTTTAAAAAAACACTTATCTGCAGGCACTGTACGCTGGAGGGATACATAACTGTCATAAATAGAAATTCTGCTTATTTATCTAATAAAGAGTACATATGTAAATTATGTGCTGAAGAAGAGATTAAACGTGAAATAAAGTATAAAGGCCTTAGTTTAAGCACATTCAATAATTTTAAGAGAATGTTGGATGAAACTGGTGATCTTGATAAAGTTTTAAGCATTTTTGATCCTAAATTCAACCCTGTGAAGAATCCAAACCTAACTTTATTTGATAAAATTGTAGTTGGTAAGGATGACTCCCCTAAAATGGAAATAGATAAAATACAAATCCCCAATGAATTTAAAAAGATATTAAAACTCCATGGTAAATACTTACTACCTGTACAATCTCTGGCTTTACAAAATGGACTTCTTAAAGGGGAAAATCTGCTTGTTGTATCAGCAACTGCAAGTGGAAAGACTTTAATTGGTGAAATTGCAGGCGTGCCAAACGCAATGAAAGGTAAAAAATTCATTTTTTTAACACCGCTCGTAGCACTTGCAAACCAAAAATACGGAGATTTCAAGAAAAAATACGGGAAATTAGGACTAAAAGTCGCTATAAAAGTAGGTATGAGCAGAATAAAAGCAAAAGAAGAGCTCAAACTTCCAGATGATGATGTAAAAAATGCAGATATTGTTGTCGGTACCTACGAAGGGCTTGATTTTCTACTGCGATCTGGAAAATCAGGAGATTTTGGAGAACTTGGTACCGTTGTAATTGACGAAATACACATGCTTGATGATAAAGAGCGCGGCCCTAGGCTAAATGGACTTATAAAAAGATTAAAATCCCTATTTAAAGATATACAGATTATTGGGCTTTCTGCGACAGTTCAAAATCCTCAAGAGATTGCAAAGGAATTCTTGATGAAGCTTGTTGAATACGACAGGCGCCCTGTTCCTTTAGAAAGACACCTAATATTTGCAAAGTCAGAATATGAAAAAACAGATATAATGACCAAACTTGCAAGAGCCGAATATAAAAATGTCTCTAAAAAAGGATTCCATGGGCAAACCATCATATTTACAAATTCAAGGAGAAAAACACATTCCATTGCAGATTATCTGACAAAAAGAAATATTAAAGCAGCCGCATATCATGCAGGGCTTTCATATTCAAAAAAGAGCAAGATAGAAAAAGATTTTGCAAATCAAAAGATTTCAACTGTTGTAACAACCGCCGCACTTGCTGCAGGTGTGGATTTTCCCGCTTCACAGGTTATATTTGAAGCACTCTTAATGGGAAACAAATGGTTATCCAACAATGAGTTTTCCCAGATGCTTGGAAGGGCAGGAAGGCCAACTTATCACGATATTGGAAAGGTATACCTGATACCAGAAGTGGGAAGAAAATACGGGGAAGAAACAGAAGATATGCAGGCTGTAAGCTTGCTTGAAAGTGATGTAGATCCTATACATGTAGAGTACGATGAGGATGATGTATTAGAACAATGCTTAGCAGACATATGCTCTGGAAGAGTACATACCTTTGAGGAACTTCAAAATGCCTACAAAAATTCTGATCTCCCATTAGGTATAGAAGAATCGTACGATGTTATACATGATGCAGGCCTGGTAAAAGAAAAAGACAGTAAATTATCTTCAACAAATTATGGAAAAGCAGTTTCTGTATCTTTCATGGATTTAAAAGCTGCAGAGTACATAAGAAAAAGCATAAATTCTAAAAATCATGATAAAAAGAAGAAAAAACGTATAGATCCTTTAGAAATTGCAGTAAAACTTGATCCTTTTGAAAATGCCTACATGTCAAACAGGTTAAACAGAAGATTAAGTAAAGCGCTCAATATCAACTTATCTGCAAGATTATTCGCTGATTCCACGCTGGACATACTTTCTTCTGGAGAAACATTATCAAAACTTGAACCCAGCCTTCAAGACGCTCTGATAAACATGCAAATTGAATTCATGTCCTGCAAATGTCAGGACAGACCGTTCTGCAACTGTTTTCAGGAAGAACTCTCCAGGCGAATTTTAAAACAGAGAATGATCCATAAAGACCCTGTTGATATCAGTAAAAAGCTCTTAAAGAAATATCAAATACATTCATACGCAGGGGATATATTTTCATGGCTTGATTCAGTGATAAGAACACTGGAAGCCATAAGAAGAATTGCAAATGCGTTTAAAAATCATAAAGTAGCAAATGAGTGTTCAAGGCTTATAAAAACTATTGAAAATTAATTTTCAGTAAGTTTAATTCTTTTAAAGTACATCTAAACTCCATATCTATAATGCTGTGAAAAATCCGGGATTTTTCATTACTACAATTTAACATAATTGTAGTTTGCAAAGGACCAGGACTGAGCTATCTTAAAATAAGTTAATCAATTTACCAGTTTTTTAATATCTTTTATTATATCTTCAACAGCAATATCAAGCAGCTGTTTACCTAACTCCACATCTATGCATACCCCTTCTTTTTCAACAGCTCTTGCACCCTCGTTTATCCCTTCATTAATATTTCTTGCCTCTTCAAGACCAACCATGCCTACTTCAGGATATTCTTTGAAATCACAGTGCCCTGATAATTTGGATTCATCTACAATCTTTAAAATGCTTCCCATTGAAAGTTCACCTGTTCCTGCATGTGGACCTTCAATTTCCACTATTTTATTATTAAAAACTATTTTAAGTTTTAACTCTTTTTCGATCTCTTCTATATGATCAATTAATGGAATATTGCCTCCATGTCCATTAACCAGAACAACTTTTTTGATATTCAAGTATTTTTTTGCACTTTCAAGTACCAGAAACAGTTGATCTTCTGCTAATTTTTGGGCATCTATGTGGATACCATGTTTAACGTATTCGTATTCTGTTGCTGCATGCAGTATCCCTAAGAATTTTGCACCGCTTATTAAAGATGCTTGAAGGGCAAGATATGCTGCAATTTTAGAATCAGTATCTATGGGAAGTGCAGCACCATGATTTTCAAGGTGAGACCCAACTGCAAGAACTCCAATCTCATGTACCTCTGGAGATATAACGTTCCCTGACGAGTATCTAAGTTCCATAATTACTCACTTTTAAAGTTGCATAACCATTTATGATCTAAATAATTTATATGACCAGATTCCACAATTTGTCGCCGATATAATGGATCGCACTTACCGCTTTTCCTTCATTTTGTTCCACCATTTCCTGGCCAGAAATAAGTGCTTTTCCTATTGCAAGAGGTTTCCTATGTGTTTCCTCAATTATAATAACAAAATCTCCTTCAGTTATATCTGGATCAGCGCCAACAATGCCTGGACTCATTACATCTGCACCCTTTGCAACGAATTTAACAGCACCCATATCCACTACAACATATTTTTTAGTTATTTCAAGTTCCAGCGCTCCCTTAATTGTTGGAACAGGAATATCATCAATCATCATAATTAACGGCTTGCCGTCAACCAGTATCACATCATAAAGGTCACTTTCAAGAATTTCAACTTTACTCTTTGGAGAAATTAATGCGGAAAAATCTCCCAGTTCCTTTCTTACTTTCTTTAATTTCTTTTTTTGAAGATAGTATCTTTTCCGGATTTTCAATTTTTAACACCTGATTAAAACTATTTATATCTTGATTTAACATTATTTAAATTGTAATGTTTAATTTTTAAACCGAAATGATTTAAATTCTTTAATTTTTAGAATTATCTTATCTTAGACAATATAATCTAATATATTCTAAAAAATATTTTAAGTGGATTTACAATAACCTTAAAGTTAATAAGTTAGTTATCTTTAAATTTAATCTAAACATTATAATATTAACGGTGATCAAATTCATCATGTGATTATATAATCCAGTATCTATTTTTAAAATACCATAATTTAAAATTATATGAAATTTAGATTCTGGCATGTGTAACTTCATTAAAATAGTATTCTATTTAAGACTTAAATATAATTAAATACCAAAAAATACATACTAACCATCACTACCATTCCATTTAATGGATATATGGTTTGTTTTAAAAAGATCTATTTCAAAAAATATTGAAGTAAAATGATGGATATTTTGTTGACTTATGACCAAAATCCATGTTATACTTTAAATTTGATGAAGGATACATTTAAATATAAATCACACCAACAATGAAGTTATAGGAAAGGTGATAATTGTGAGTGTACAAAAGAATGTGAATGTTTCAAGACCACTTGACGCGTTAGGTAAATCATTAAACTCCCAAGTATTAATCAAGCTTAAAGGCGGAAGAGAATTTAGAGGAGTTTTAAAAAGTTTTGACATGCACATGAACTTAGTATTAAATGATGCTGAAGAATTAGAAAACGGGGAATCATCCCGAAGATTAGGCGTCGTGCTTATAAGAGGAGACAATATAGTTTATATATCTCCAGGATAAATCTAAAATTTAGATAACAAACTACTTTTGATATCTAATTTTAAAAATCGAATTTTGATACAATATTAACATAATTAAGGAGGATTAATAAATGAAGGGAACGCCATCATTTGGTAAGCGTAACAAAAAGACCCACATAAGATGTAGAAGATGTGGTAAAAATTCCTATCATGCAAGGAAAAAATACTGTGCAGCATGTGGTTTCGGCAGATCCAGCAAAATCAGAAGCTACAACTGGCAGAATAAAAAAATTACAGGATATAGGTTGAAATAGATGGATATTAAAAATCCGATTGATGTACGGATAATTGTAGAAGGTGCATCAGATGTGGAAAGCGTATCTAAAGCTATGAAAAATATAGCTTTAGGGGCTGAATACCACATTACCATATCCTCTATAATTCCTACAACAAGCTCCGTGATAGCAAAAAAAGCTGTAAAAGGAGCAGATATTGTTTTAATTGCAACTGATGTTGATGCCCCAGGACGAGAACTTGCAGAAAAGTTCCAAAAGATCCTGAAAGATGACGTGGGACATATAGAACGGATGAAACTTCCGTTTGGTCATGACGTCGAGTATATGGATCCTTACCTTATACAAACTGAGATTAAAAATGCTATAATAAGGTCAGGATTAATTTCTATAGCTAATATTAAATTATTTAGAGAATTACAGGATAAATTAAAAGAATATGAAAAAACTATTAAAGATTTATCCACAAAAAATAAAGATTTAGAAGCATTGAATAGTGAACTTTCCACTGAAAATCAAAATCTGCAGGATACAGATACTAAATTAAATGAAGAACTGGAAAGTTTAGAAGATAAATACAACTCACTGCAAATTGAATTTAATTCAATGAAGCATGAGTACAGCGAAGTTCAAAATAAAGAATTATTTGAAGCATTCTCTATTGACGAGTTATGGAAAGAAGTTTTTGATGAAAAGTTAGAAAATAAAGAACAGATTTATTTTATAAGTAATGAATTTAAGCCAGAAAATGTAATAGTCGGCCAGGACCGAATTGTTGCATTATCTAAGAAAGATGCTGTTGAATGGCTTAAAATAATCAGAGTAGTCCTAATTTTTTATGATTCTAAAATCGAAGAACTAAAAGAAGAGTTTGACAAAGGAAAGATTTAATTTGAAGTGTCTAAAAAAAAGATATGTTAAATCAAACCCTAATAAATTTATTTTCACTTAAAGAATTATCTAGAGAAAATCAGGAGAATTAAAATTGCGAGATAAATGCGGTATTGTAGGGGCTTATTCTCACAAAAAATCAAATAATATCTCAAGACCTATCTATTATGGTCTTTATGCATTACAACATAGAGGACAAGAATCTGCAGGTATATCAGTGCACAATGGGAAAAAAATGAGCACATATAGAGGCATGGGGCTTGTCTGTGATGTATTTAACAATGGAAATATTGAAGGACTTGAAGGTTATGTCGGAATAGGACATGTGAGATATTCAACTACAGGTAAATCAAGAATAGAAAATTCACAACCTTTTTTCAGCGAGTTTGATATGGGAACCATTGCAGTTGCCCATAATGGAGATATCATCAATTCAATGGAACTGAGAAAGGAATTAGAAGAGCAGGGCTACGAATTTAAATCCACCACTGATTCTGAAGTTTTATGCCACCTGCTTATTAAAAAATATCACAAAACTGGAGACATAATAAAAGCTGTTCAAGAAGTTTCTAAACGTTTGATAGGCTCTTATTCACTGGTTATATTATTTAACAATGATCTGATTGTTGTAAGAGATCCAATTGGAATTAAACCTCTTTCACTAGGAAAAGTCGACGATACAACTCTCGTTGCATCCGAAACAGTTGCCTTTGATGTGGTAGGAGGAGAGTACATCCGTGCGGTAAAACCAGGAGAAATACTGCTTATAAATGATGAAATAAAAAGTTTCAAAATGCCAAAAACCGAGTCATGCAAACAAGCGCACTGCATGTTTGAATATGTTTACTTTGCACGTCCAGACAGCATACTTGATGATAAATATGTCTATGATGTAAGGTTAAAAATTGGAAAAGCACTTGCAAAGGAATTTCCTGCAGAAGCAGATGTTGTAATGCCCGTGCCGGACTCAGCAATAACTGCAGCTATAGGCTATTCTAGAGAATCTGGATTACCTTATGGTGAAGGGCTTATAAAAAACCGTTATATAGGCAGAACTTTTATTATGCCAACTCAAGAAGAACGTGAAACTTCCGTAAGGTTAAAAATGAACCCTGTTAAAACAGAACTGGAAGGTAAAAAAATAGTTCTTATAGACGACAGTATTGTAAGAGGTACAACATCTAAAGCTCTGGTTAACATATTACGGGAAGCAGGAGTTAAAGAAATTCATTTAAGAGTAGGATGTCCACCTATAATTTCACCATGTTATTATGGAATTGCAATGGCAACCAAAAGGGAATTAATAGCATCTGATAAAGAAGTAGAGGAAATAAGAAAAACTTTAGGCGTAGATTCTCTTGGTTATTTAAGTGTAGATGCACTGGTTGACTGTATAGGTATAAAAAGAGATCAGCTCTGCCTTGGATGCCTTACATGTGAATATCCAACAAAATTACCGGATAATATTGAAGAATATGAAGCAAGGCGCTGTACCTGCTGAATTTATAATTTTTAATATTTTAACTTCTTTTTACATTTTATTTTTTCAATTTCAACTAAAATTATAAAACATTTTACATGTTAAAATCTAAAAAGAATGTGCAATATAAAAATTTTAACATTTTTAAATCCAAATCTCAATACTTGATGATATTCTATTATATATAAAAATAAATACAACTTTCTTATTTAAAAAAAGGATTAATAAACTAACATCGGTGATGAAAATAGTAGAACTACTTTCACCTGCACGAGATTTCCCGGCATTGAATGCAGCAATTTCAAACGGTGCAGACTCTGTTTATGTAGGCATTGAAGGATGCAACATGAGGGCAAATGTTAAAAATTTTACAATTCACGACCTCAAAGAAGCAGTAGAAATATGTCACAATGCAGATAAAAAGATATACCTCTGCACAAACACCATAATGAAAAATAAGGACATATACTCTTTAAAAAAAATTATCCCTACTATTTACCATTATGAAGTAGACGCATTAATTATTTCTGACCTTGGTGCGCTTAACATTGCCCGGGAAAATGATATTGAAGCGCACATGAGCATACAGGCCAATGTTTCTAATTTTGAATCACTGAATTTACTTGAAGAGCTTGGAGTTAAACGTGTTGTCCTCTCAAGAGAGTTATCACTTGAGGAAATTAGGGAAATTAAAGAAAACACTAATCTGGAGATAGAAACGTTTATACACGGGGCTATGTGCGTTGCGGTTTCTGGAAGATGTTTTTTAAGCTCGCATCTTTACGGCAAAAGCGCAAACTGCGGAGAATGCTTACAGCCATGTAGAAAAGAATGGAAACTTACATCTGAAGATGGAGATGAGTTTAAACTTCTTCAAAATGAAAATGAAAGCCATATCTTAAGTCCCAAAGACCTCTGCACTATAGAACATATACCCGAGCTTATTGAAGCAGGAATTGATGCATTTAAAATAGAAGGAAGGGCAAGGCCTGCAGATTATGTTGCAACAGTTACCAAAGCTTATCGAGAAGCTATCACCAGCTATGAAAGTGGTTCATGGAAATTTGATGAAAACTGGATTGAAGAACTTAAAAAAGTGTTTAACAGAGGCTTCGATACTGGATTTTACTTTAAAACTCCTTACAAAACCAGCCAGTATAATGAATCTACACATGTTAAAAAAGACATCGGTTCAGTTGTCAATTATTACAAAAACGTCTCTGCAGCTGAAATCAGACTATGGGATGATTTGAAGGTTGGAGATGAAATTATAATAGAAGGAAAAACAACAGGGTCTTTAATTCAAAAGGTTGAATCAATGCAGATTGATGGTAAAGATATAACCGAGGTTCAGAAAGGTCAAAATGTAGGTATAAAAATTGATGACAAAGTAAGGCCTAATGATCTGGTTTATAAAAGGATCAAAAGGCAGTAATTTTGAAAATTAAATACTTCAAAAGTGATTTTATATATTCATTTTATCATAAATCATTTTAACTCCAAGCTTATTTTACTATACACTTTTAAATAAACATGAGCTTTATTTAACACTTATTTTAAAAATAAATAAAAAAGAGTATCTGATTACAAATAACTTTTGTTAGATGTCCATCAAATCTGTTTAATTTACAGTATCTTTAATCAGGACTTTCAACGCTTCGCAGCCTGCGGATGTAAGTACGCGCCCATACGTATGCAACTATACCTCCGAGAATATCCCCTGCAACAATTCCCCACCATACTCCATATTCTCCTAAACCAAAGAATATCGCGAATATGTATGCAAATATTGCAATAAAAACCAAGTTTCTGAGCAATGTCAGCATGAGGGATGTCATTCCCTTACCTACGCCCTGGAATGTTGAGCTGGACATCACTCCCGGCGGCATGAAGATGTAGAAGAAACACATCACCTGAAGGAATGCTGCAATTGTAGGTGCCAGAGAAGCACTTTGAGGAGTATATGCAAATATCATGGCAATATAAGGAGCGAATACAAATGTTAGGACACTTGTAGCTGCCGCTATAATAAGCCCCACCTTTATGGAGTACTTATGGGCTATGGAAATGTTTTCATACTTTCTGGCCCCGTATGAAACACCTGCAACTGTAATTACAGATGTCCCCACAGCAATTATAGGCATCGTAGCCATCATCACAACTCTCCAGCCTGCAGAATAAACTGCAACTGCATCTGTTCCTGCAACTACAACCAGCAAACCGTTTACTATACCTGCTAAAATCGACATTATAAGAAACTCAGCACTTGCAGGTAGACCAACGCCTAAAATACTTTTGGCGACTATTTTATCCGGCATAAAATCTTTAATTGAAAAGGAAACATAAGTATCCTTTTTTACAAAGAACCAGTAAAGCAGGACAACAGCTACAAATCCCATGGATATAACTGTACCCCATGCCGCTCCGGAAATACCCAAGCCTGCCCAGTAAATAAGTATAGGGTCCAGGATCATGTTCATAACTGATGATATTATCATCGCGTACATTGTTCTTTTGGCATCGCCCTCTGCACGAAGTACTCCATAGCCTACACCTGTAAAGAGCATTAAAATAGTTCCTGCAAATGTGACCTGTCCAAACTGGACTGCAAGATCTATTGTATTTCCCGCGCCAAGAAGCATGAGTATAGGTTTAAGGAATACGGTAAGCAGCACAGTTAGAATAATTGAAATACCTACTGTAATGAACAAAGAATGCAGTGTAGCATTGTTTGCGCATTTTTTGTTATCCGCCCCTATATAACGTGCTATTGCAGATGCTGCGCCGGCACCAAGACCGTTACTGAGACCAACAAGTACCAGATACAATGGTGTTACAAATCCAACCGCGGCTAGAGCATTTCCCCCCAGACCCGCAACCCAAATTGCGTTGACCAGGTTGTAAAAGGTCATTAGAAGCATTGAAATGATCATAGGACCCGAAAGTTTGATTATTGCCTTTCTTGGGTCTCCAGTTATCAGATTAACTCCTTTTGTCTTATCATCTCCAAGTGGAGAATTTAATGTTGATTGTGATTCATCTGTTTGCATTTATAATTTCACCAAAATTTACTTATTATTACTAAATACAAAAAAATTGAGACTTATAATGGAAAAGTACGTCAATATAAGCTTAATTTAATTTTTTTGCCTGTTTTTTCGTTTATTTTAATTTTTATTTTAATTTTTTACGTATATACGTTAAATTACTAGGTATATAACTTTTTTGAATTAAATTTAAATTAAAAATTCTTATTTTAAAAATCTAATCCCTAACAACCATTATTACATAACCCCAAATATGGGTAGTGCACAGGGCATCAAGTTAAAATAAAGGAAATAGATTCCCACTAACTTAATAAATACTGAAAAAATATTTTCAGAGGTTAGATCTAATTTAAAACATTTAAGCGAAATAAATTATTTATTTCGCTTCATCAACTGCATTACCTGGAATTTCTTGAGCTGAAGATTCATGGTTTAAAGATGCTTCTTTAAGGAAGAATGCAATGGCCAAACCTGCAAATGCAAGTGCTATCGATGCTAAGAAAACGTTCTGTATAGAAAGTGCAAGAGCCTCTTTTTGACTCAGATTTACCATAGATGGACTTGCCAGAGTTGCATTTACTATATATCCAAACACCGGAATTGCCACTGTTGACCCAACGTTCCTGAAAAACTGCATGGAAGCCGTTACAATTCCTATTTCCCTTAAACTGAAAGAATTCTGAACACTTATTGTAAATACTGTGTACATCATTCCAGAACCTAAACCAAGAATTGTGGAATATGCAAGCAGTGCGTATGGGGAGGAATTTACATTCAATGTAGAAAGCAGTATGATTCCAATTCCAGTGATTACAAACTCTGCAATAGCGAGTTTTTTGTATTTTCCAGTCCTCGAAATGATTTGTCCAGCAATATTAGATGCTATTGTAAGACTTATTAGCATGGGTATCATTAAAAACCCTGCATTTGTGGCACTCATCCCCAAAATATTCTGCGCAAATAAAGGGACATAAATTATTCCTGCAAATATAAGTGCACTTGCCAAAAAGTTTTCTACCGATGAAACAGTGAATATTGAATTACTAAACAGGTTAAGGGGTAAGATAGGTTCCACTGCCCTTTTTTCAGCCCAAACAAATAACACAAACATCACTACTGAAAAAATCAAAAACCCGACTATTTCCTGCATAGGATACACATTTAAATCTCTTGCAAGTGTTAATGCCAGGAAAAGCCCACTTAAAGCCAAAGTAAATGTTATAATCCCTGAATAATCAATTACTTTTTTTACACCGTCTAATTTAAAGTTAGGAAGAGAATACATAAGTATGCTTACAGCAGCTATTCCAACTGGAACATTTACAAAAAATATCCATCTCCATCCAACAGCGTCTGTAATTACTCCACCAAGTATCGGCCCTAAAACACTTGAAATTCCAAATACAGAGGCAAGTATTCCCATGTATTTACCCCTTTCTTTTGGGCTGAAAATTTCCCCAACCAGAATAAATGGGAGGGACAATAATATTCCGCCACCAATTCCTTGAAGGCCTCTAAACAGGATCAATTCAAATATATTGGTAGAAAAACCACATAACATAGAGGTTATGACAAACAAAATAATTCCAAATATTATAATTAACTTTCTGCCGTAAATATCTGATAATTTACCAAAAAGGATTATTGCAATGGTTGATGTTAACATGTAAGATGTAAATGGCCATACATAGTATTCCATTCCCTGTAAGTTGCTAATAACTCGAGGCATTGCTGTACTGATTATAGAATTATCCAGAGCAGCTACAAGGAGTCCCACCATCAAACCTGCCATGATCATGATTATTTTATTTTTACTAAGGTTGTAATGAGTTTTATAATGATTCATAAATATCACTTATTATCCATTTTTAGGAGCAATCTCTTTATATTTTCCAAAGAGCCATTAAGAACTTCAATTTCTGTTTCAGTTAAATTCAAAATATTTTCTTTGATATTTTTCTCTACAGCTTTACGTCCTTCAATCAAAAAGTTCTTACCTTCTTCAGTTATTTCAATTTTAACTATTCTCCTATCCTCTTTACTTCGTGATCTTTTGACATTTCCATCTTTGACCATTCTATCAATTAAAGAAGTCATATTAGGTTTAGATATAAAAAGCATTTTGCCCATTTCAGATATTGGCAATGAACCAACATGAATTAAAATTCCAAGTACTTGATAATATCCGGTGGGTTTACTGTATTTTGAATGCTTTTCATGATTAATTGATGTTTTTATTTTTCTGTAAAACAGAGGATAATAAATTAAGATATTATCCACCATTTTTTCAAATTCTTTTTCTTGCATATTTTCCACTTGAATCTGATTTATAAATGATTTTCATCGTAAATAATGCTTGTTTCATTGAATCTGCACACAAGTCCCTCTCCGAAAAATGTTTGTTCTGATTTTCCACTCAATTTACCTTCCAGAATTTCAGAAACACCATCTATTAATTCATTTAAAATCGTTTTATCAATGGGAGTTTTGCCGTGTCCAGGTAATATTTTATTATACTCTTCCTCAAATGAACATACATGCACAATGCTGTCAAAATATGTACTTAACAGAAGAGACGTATCAAGATGCATCAAAACTGGCGCAGTTTGTACAGAATCACCTGAAAACAGCAGTTCATTTTCCCCGTCCAGTAAACAAATACTGCCAGGAGTATGTCCCGGCACTGCTATAACCTTCAGGTCCCTTTTACCCAACTCAAACACATCTCCCTCTTTAATTGTTGAAACATTGCCTAATTCTGCGTTGATCCATTTCTCCTTAGAGAAATCTGCAGGATGTTGGTCTTTAAAACGGTTCTCAAAAAGTTGACTGCGTGTTTGCTTATTATAAAATGCATTTAACATGCCTTTATCTTCATTTGAAATAGAGAGATCACTAAACTGGAATGCACCACACACATGATCCGGATGTCCATGGGTAATTACAACTTTTACAGGCAGTGATGTGATTGATTGAACCAGTTCTGCTAAATTGCCAATCCCCCAGCAGGTATCAATTAAAAGAGCTTTTTTTTCACCTTCAACTAAATAACATGCCACCTGTGTTTTGTCATGAATGGCCCATGTTTTGTCTGCAACCTTTTTCACTTTAAACCAATCTTCCATGTTTTTTCTCCATTTAGTTAATTTTTATAATAGTTATATTTTTAGAACTATTATAATAATATAATTATTATGTATTTAAATGCTTCGAAATTCTAGGACTTTTAAAAAGCTGTCAAACTGGAAACCTACTAAAGTTTCAGTTTAATAAAAGTCCAAAAATCATAGCTTTTTGACAGGTTTTTTAAGATTTATATCCCTAAAAAGCAGGGTTTGATGACTTTTAAAAAGTTACAAATTTTTCAGATACAGTATTTTAAACTTAGAAAACAGAGAAATTCATTTAAAACAAGAAATTTATACAAATAGCAAGTTAAACGTACTAAAAATTCATTTTGAAAAGAAAAAGAAGATAATTTCCTCTTATTTAAAATTAACAGGAAATATTTAGTTTAATAAAAATTTTTTATTACATAGCACCTGCATTTTTAACTCCCAGGAATTTCCTGAATATCTGGGAAAGCGCAAATGAACACAGGAAGTACCAACCAAACCATGAAACTGCAAGTGGTCCAAGTGGTACATGGACATAGCTTAGTGGAATTGCATGCCATAGTGGAACTAAAAGCACATAATAAGCAAATGAAGGTAAGTTAACCGCAACCTGGTTCAATAACGGTGATTGAAACATCCAGTAATATATAATAAGTATTGGAACCCATGTCACTATCATTGGTTTAAAAGACATGAACATCATCTCTTTTTGAAGACCCATGAACTCCATCTGCTTTTTTTGCATTTTCGCCAGCGCTTCTGGATCATTTGAATTTCTTGCCGCCACCATCTCCTGATTAAATTCTTTCATTTCTTTTTGGAGAAATGCAAGCCTGTCCTGATTTACGAGAAGCTTGGTTGCAACAGTGGTTATTAATGCAACCACAGCAGCTATTAAAAATATAGTCAATATCGGACCAAATGTATTAACAATTGGATTAAATACTGGATTTAATGCGTTAAAAACTGATTCAAATACCATCTAATTTCCTCTTTGTTTTAAGTTAGTCTATATAAAATTCTAAAGTTTATTTTTAAATTTAAATTCTAATAATGCATTACTTTTCAAAAATAGAATACATTTTATAGTTATTACTGTTAATTCGTCATATTTATACAGTTTAGTAAATAAACTATTTTACAAGTCTTCCAACAATCTGAAAAATATTCATGTAACTAATTAAATGTTATAGTATATAAATTCAATGAACTTCATACACTCATTTTTAGTCCGTTCATGCACATGGATTAATGTTAAATTGTAATCTTTATGAGGTATCTTAACATTAGTTCAAGATATTCACATGAAATATTACATTACCTGCACAACTCCCGATATAAACATTATAAAAAATAAAATGGTTTATGAAGTATATTAACATACAGTTCGAGATATTCACATGAAAATATTACATGCAACTCATGGGATATAAACATTGTAAAAATAAAACGATTTTTTAATATATAAATGTAAAAATTTTCTAAGGGACCTAAAATTTATTATTATACTCAACTTCTTTAAAAACAATTTTAAACAATGTCCCATTATTTCTTTCAAGCTCCACTGTACCTCTTAATTGACTTGTTAAACTAATTACAAGTTGCATACCTAACGAATCTGTATGACGGAAGTCTAAATTATCTGGAAAACCTATACCATTATCATAAACAGACATGGTGTAAATTTCATTTTCCTTAGTGATATTTACAGCTATTTTATCTCTTTTATCAAATGATTGGCTGTCAACACGAGTTCTACTTGCCAGAAATCCATGTTTTATTGAATTTGTTACCAGTTCATTGACAATAAGTCCACATGGAATTGCTGTATTAATATCTAATAAAACATCACGGATATTTATATCCGGCTCGATATTATCAACACCGTACGAATGGAACAGGTCCATTACTAAACTTTTTACATAGTCCCCAAAGTCAATCCTTGCTAGATCTTCTGATTGGTACAGTTTTTCGTGTATTATAGCCATAGATTTCACACGGTTCTGGCTTTCCTTATAAATATCAAGCATTTCTTCATCATTAATATAACGAGATTGGAGATTTAAAAGGCTGCTTATTATCTGTAAATTATTTTTAACCCTGTGGTGAATTTCTTTTAAAAGTATTTCCTTCTCTTCAAGAGATTTTTTAAGCTTATTTTCTATTCGTTCACGTTCATCCATTTCTGCACGTAACTCATCATTAACTCGAGATAATGCTTTTGTTCTTTCTAAAACTTGCTGCTCTAGCTCAAAGTGCGCCTTTTTCAGTGCTTTCTGTGCTTTTTCACGCTCAATTTTTTCATGACACTCCTTTAATGCCCTCTGCATGGCAGGTACTAATTTAGAAAGGTTATTTTTGAATATATAATCTGTAGCACCTTCTTTAAGCGCATTTACTGCAAACTCTTCACCTATTTTACCACTTACAAATAAAAAAGGAGTATATGGACATTCTGAATTTGCAATTTTTAAGGCCGAAAGACCGTCGAACTTAGGAAGAGAATGATCAGCCAGGATCAAATCAGGTTTTAGCACCTCAAGTTCACTTATAAAACTTTCTTTAGTTTCCACTCGCCTTGATAAAAATTTTACTCCTTCACGACGCAGTTCATACTCTATTAATTCTGCATCAAAGGCAACGTCCTCCAGGATCAGGATTTTAAGTTCTTCTTTCATGTTACTCTCTCTTATTCGGGTGGATTATTAAGTAACATCCAGTACAATCCAAGTGTTGAAACCGCTTCTGTAAATGCATCAAATTCAACGGGTTTACTAACGTAACTATTTACTCCAAGTTCATAACTTTCTACTATATCCCTATCTTCTTTAGAAGAAGTAAGGACAACTACAGGGATCATTTTAGTTCTTTCATCGGCTTTAATAGCCTGAAGGACTTCTAAACCATCTACTTTAGGCATTCTCAAATCAAGTAATATCAATCTTGGAAGTCCTTTTTCTATATCCCTTTCAGAATATTCGCCTTTGCCAAATATAAAATCCAACGCTTCAGCACCATCTTTAGCCCACACTAACTTATTGGCAAGATTATTTCTTTTTAATGCTCTAATTGTGAGCTCAGCATCCGTTTCGTTATCCTCTACAAGAAGAATTTCAACTTCATTTAAATTCATTTAATATCTCCTTAACCAATTTAACTTTAAATTATTCCATTTTAGCAGGCAGCGTGAAATAGATGGTTGCTCCATTATCGATTTCTCCTTCTCCCCAGACATGTCCTCCATGTCTCCTGATAATGCGCTGAACAATAGAAAGTCCTACACCAGTACCTTCAAATTCATCAACGCCGTGCAATCTCTGGAACAGGCCAAAAAGTTTATTTACATATTTCATATCAAAGCCAGCCCCGTTATCTCTAACATAATAAATGTTTTCATCTTTTCCTTTTTTTGCACCCACTTCAATAACCGCTTTTTCCCTAATTCTTGTAAACTTAATAGAGTTAGAAATAAGATTAGTAAAAACCTGAATAATTAGCGTCCTATCACCATAAGCCTGTGGAAGAGACTTAAGTTCTAATTGAACATCTCTATCTCCCATCGAAGATTTCAATTCTTCGAATATATTTTCTACAAGTGATTCCATGTCTATAGGAGCTATTCTCATTTCTTGGCGACCTGCACGGGATAAAAGAAGAATATCATCAATCAATTGGCCCATTTTCTGGGTATTTTCCCTGACAACATTTAAAAGTCTTTTGCCCTCATCATCAAGTTTGTCCTCATAGTCCTCAATTACAATACGAGAAAAACCATCTATTGCTCTAAGAGGAACTCTTAAATCATGTGAAACAGAATATGCAAACGCTTCTAATTCTTTATTAGCATCTTCAAGTTTTTCACTTTCTTTTTTTAAATTTTCATTCATTTCATTGAGAATTTTAACTTTCTCAATTCGTTCCCCTAAAAACGCGATTACAATAGCTATAAACATGATCATAACCAGTTGATAATAACTATCAGAAAATGAAGCTCCAAAACTCTGGTAAAAAAGCTGAATAAATATTAGTATAGCTGCTAAAAATATCGGTGCAAACCATGTCCTTTTTCTTCTCCATATGGATTTTGAAATAACTGGCATTGTATCTCCCTTATTTAATATAACTTCAAAAAAAGTATATTCCATTACGTATTATTAAATATATGCCTTGATAAGCAAAAAAAGATAAAAAGTAAGCAAGTAATACAAAAAAATAAATTTTTCAGCATTTATGAAAAATTATAAATCCAATTTCTATTAGCAACTACTAAAAAGCCATTTTTAACCCATTATACTTTCAATTTAACATCAGTACCTGCTACTTCATCTAAATATCTTAACTTTGAGTTTCCAGCTATATAATCTACTATAATATCCAAAATTAATGGAATTCCCAAAATTTTAGATATATTTCTTATAAAAGCTTTCCGGTAATTCATTTCACCATCATCTACAACAACTTCAATTTTCATCAAACTTTTACCTGGAGTTGTACCTAATTTTCCTTCAAAGTATGTGAAATAAACCATAACAATCACTGCAGTTACAATAAGCCAGTAATTCAAAATTCCAAATGCATTTGTTACAGCAAGTAAAGGATATACAATACCACTAAAGACCCACGTAATAAGTATTACAATTAAAAAATCTATTATTAAAGCTGCAAAACGTTTGCCCCATAAATCCTGCATTCTGTTACCCCTCTTATCTTATAATATTAATCCATCTATTCTTAAGCTATAAATAATTTCCTCAAAAATCTGAGCACTAAAATAAGATTCAAATTTAAAAAAAAATAAGTTTAGCAGACCCTTGGTACAGGATCAGCTATTGGGGCTTCAAGAATTCTTTTTCCACCAAGTGAAGTCTCAATAATTACATGCTTATCATCTGTAACTTCACCAATAATCTGGGCATCTTTACCATATTTGGTACTTCTTATAGCTTCAAGAATTTCTTCAGCTTTATCAGCTTCAACACCCATTACTACCTTACCTTCATTTGCAACTTCATAAGGGTCAATTCCAAGCATCTCAGATGCTGCTATAACCTGTTCTTTAACTGGAATTTTATCCTCATAAACCATCATTCCAACACCAGATTTGGATGCAAGTTCATTTAAAGCATTTGCAATTCCTCCTCTTGTTGGATCTTTCATTGCATTTACTCCACCAATTTCCAAAGCTTTTTCAATCATTTCCCAAACTGGTGCAACATCTGACTTTAAATCAGTTTCAAATCCAAACCCTTCACGGTAAGACATGAGCGCAATACCATGATCTCCAACACTTCCAGTTAATATAATTTTATTTCCAACTTCAAGGGAAGCATCACTTGTAACTTCACCTTTTTTAGCTATTCCAATCCCTGTTGTAGAAATAACTATTTTATCAAGTTTATCTTTCTCCATGACCTTTGTATCTCCAGTTACAAGTGCCACATCCGCTTCAGTACAGGCTTCACCCATTGACTTTATGATTTTTTCGAATTCTTCACTTGTAAATCCTTCACTTATGACCATTGCATTTGCAATTGCAAGAGGTTTTGCCCCCATTACAGATACATCATTTACAGTTCCTGTAATTGATAATTTTCCAATATCTCCTCCGGGGAAAAAGATTGGATCAACAGTGTGGCTGTCTGTACTGATCACAATTTCATACTCGCCAAAGGGAATTGTAGCGCCATCATCAAGCTCTCCAAGTCCTATTCCGCCATTGACATTTTTGTTTTTAATGTTACTCAGTATAATATCTGATATTAGGCTCTGCATTATTTCTCCGCCAGCGCCGTGTGCCATGCTAATTTTCATAAGTTCACCCTTTGTTTTTGTTTATTATGTATTCCTGTTTAAGCTTAATCTTAAATTAAGTCCTTTTTAGGATTTTAATGAACAAATTAAAATCCATTACTAATAAATAGCATACTAAAATATATATGGCTTGTTATTATTCTACTGTTAAAGAATTATTTTTTTACTTATTGTGAGTTGAACTTTCAATATATTAAATATATTTCATGGATATGTTCTAATGTTTTAAGTGATTTAATTGTACAAAAAAATGAATCATTTATTTTTTTTTTAATGATAAACACATAAAATGAAATAAAAATACTCTTGTTAGTCTAATTTACGAATTCATAAGAAGTTATCCTATAGATTTTCTGCAGAGTTCCTGTATTTGAACTGGACTATTTTTCAAAAGATACATGATTTCCATTAACCATTTATAACATAAAACATAACTATTTTAATCAACAAAATCCTATTTACTATTTAAAGATGTATAGAAACATATTTAAATACATTCAGAGAAATATCTTGAAGTAGTTAATTTAAGGGATAGCTATAAATAAAGCGTCCTAGAATTAATATAATATACAACTATTCTAAAATAGTGCTTTTTTGAGAATGAAATATTCTTTAAACTGAATAAATTCTATTTAAATATATTCTCAAGTAACAAAATCAACCATAATTAATAAGAGGTGAATATAATGGCAATTTGGCAAGGAAAATCATTAAGAACTCCAAGTGGAGCACGTGGTAAGCTTAACAAAAACAAAAGGAAATCTGAGCTTGGAAAAGAAGCAGCAGAAACTAAAATAGGAGACAGAAAAGTCAAAAAAATCAGAAGCAAAGGTGGAAACGAAAAAATCAGGCTCACAAACGAAAATAAAATCAACGTAGTGAACCCTGAAACAAACAAAGTAGAAGTTGCAGAAATTTTAAACGTTGTTGAAAACAGCGCAAACACTCACTTTGTACGTAGGAACATTATAACAAAAGGTGCAGTAATTGAAACCAGTGCAGGAAAAGTCAAAGTGACATCAAGACCTGGTCAGCACGGTGTTATAAACGGCGTATTAATTGAATAATTCAATTAATACAACCTATTTACACTCTAAAATCAAAGCAAATAAAAATCGATGATTTTTGTTCGTCAAAATTGAAAATTTTGACAGATTTTTGGTGTTTCGAAGCGTAGCTTCGTAACCGTGAAAAACAGAGCCTTCAAAAACCGTAGGTTTTTGCATGCGTCAAAATCATAGTTTTTGACAGTTTTTCACATGCTGTTAAAAATGATGCCCCAAATGCTGCGCATTTGAGGGTTCTAACAAATTTTGGTGTATCTATTGAACGAAGAAATTTTAGATAATGCTCAAAAGTTCCTTCAATCTGTAAACAAGGATTTACCAGAAGGAATGGAACTTGAATATGAAGGATTTTTCAAAAGAGGCTTTTTTGTCACAAAAAAAAGATACGCTCTTATTGAAGAAGACAATACCATAATTGTAAAAGGTTTAGAACTTGTAAGAAGAGACTGGGCACCAATAACCAAAAAAACCCAGCAAAAAGTTCTCGGTGCTATTCTAGAGGAAGCATCACCTAAAAAAGCAGCGGAAATCATTAAAAATGTCATTGAAGACATTAAAAAAGGAAATGTTGAATTAGAAGATTTAGTTATCCATACACAGCTTACTAAAGGCCCCTATGAATATACTCAAATGGCACCTCATGTTTTAGCCGCACGAAAATCTATAAAAAAAGGAAGAGACGTTGGAAGAGGTTCCATTATAAGATATGTTGTAGTAAAGGGGAGGGAACCTATAAGCAAACGAGCTGAACCCATAGAAGATGTGGATGTTTCAAAATACGATCCTACTTATTATATAGAAAATCAGGTGCTTCCAGCCGTTGGAAGAATAATAGAAGCACTTGGATATTCCGAAGAAGAAATACTGCACAAACAGAAGCAAAGCAGTCTCGACGCGTTTTTCTAAGTTTATTTTTAATAAAAAGTCATAAATCCTTTTTAAATTTAAAAATTATATATTTTAATATATTTTAATATATTTTAAGAGAATTTAATGAATATAAATAAATTTAAAAGTTTAAAATTAAATTTATTTCATTTTTCCTTAAGTATATATTAGTCCTAATTACAATTAATATTCATTGTAGTTATGCAGGTGTTTAATAATGATAAAAGCAGTTTTTTTTGATATTGATGATACTTTATATGATACCTCTGGTTTTGCAAAGCTTGCAAGGAGGGCTGCACTTAACGTAATGGTAGATGCAGGTTTACCTCTTTCAACTGACGAAGCATATAAGATTTTAAGGGAAATTATTGATGAATACGGCTCAAACTATGATAAGCATTTCAATGTATTAACAAAAAGAATTTTTGGAGAAGAAAAACCACTTCTTATTGCACTTGGAATGATTACTTATCACAACGTTAAATTTGCACTTTTAAGGTTGTTTCCACAGACAACAGCCACTTTAATTTATCTGAAGAAGCAAGGTTATGATTTAGGAGTAATATCAAATGGAATTACCATCAAACAGTGGGAAAAATTGATAAGACTTGACTTGCATCACTTTTTTGATCATGTCATAACCTCTGAAGAAGCAGGTGCAGAAAAGCCGGATAAACATATTTTTGAATGTGCACTTGAAAAAATGGGATGTGATGCTGAAAAATGTGTTATGATTGGTAACAAGTTCAGTGAAGACATATTAGGTGCTGTAAATATTGGAATGTCTGCAATACTTGTTAACTCTGAACTAAAAGAGTCTGAAAAGGAATATATTAAAGAAAAGGGTATAAAAATAGATGTAATATCTCATATAGGCGAACTTAAAGATATCCTCTAATTATTAAAAATCGGGAAAATAAGAACGCGCTAAAATGCACATTAAATACCTTAAAAGTTTATAAAATAGTGACAATAATATACAAGTAATTTTTCAGTTATTTTCAAGGTGATTCAATGAATTATTATCATGATGATTTAATGGAACAGATATTTGAGGTTCTTAAACAACCAAAATGTATTGAAGACCTTAAACTCTCAGAAGGCTTTGTTAAAAATTTAATTTTAAAGATCATATCAAGTTATGGAACTATTAAAACCAGCAGAATGAATGAAATAACCGGAATTCACTGGGACATTTTGGAAAAAAATCTCAGAAATCTAGAAGAAGATGGATTCTGTGCACCTACAGGTGGAGGGTTCCTGTTTTCAAGTGTTGAATACACTGTGACAAAAAAAGGACATGAAAAAGCCAGAAGGGCACTAGAGGAAAACCCATACATCGGCATGGCACCTGTTTCATACGATGATTATTACAGTATGATGGAAGCTCAATTAAAAGGGCGCCACCCCATAATAATACCTGAAGAAGTCATTGAAGAAACTTTTGCAGATGTTGTAGGTGTAGAACACGCTAAAAGAGTACTGTTAGAATCCTGTACTATTGGTAAAGGTATTTTTGTCTACGGACCTCCAGGAACAGGGAAAACATTTACAGTAAGTAAAATGTCAGACCTTCTCCCCCCACTCGTGGTTCCAAAGTTCATAGAATTTGGCGGGGCAGTAGTCCAATTTTACGATCCAGATTTCCATAAAGCAACTCCCGAACAGCCAGAAGATCCAAGATGGGTTAAAATTCGCGCGCCATTCGTACTTACTGGGGCTGAACTTAGCTTAAACAAACTTGAAACTAACTACAACCCAGATAAAGGAGTCTATGAAACTTCACCGATAATAAAAGCAAACGGAGGAGTACTTTTAATAGACGACCTTGGAAGACAGCGCGATGACCATGAACTCATTTTAAACAGGCTTATCGTGCCTATGGAAAATAAAAAAGATGTTATTTATGTAAGGGGAGTTCCAGTAGTTGTACACAGTCATTTTATACCTGCTTTTTCCACTAACCTGGATATAAGTATAATGGATGAAGCTCACTTAAGAAGGGCCCCTCTACATATTTTACTTTCAAATCCCCCTCTTGATGAGTTAGCCAAGGTTTTCAGGAAGAATATAGATGATTTAGAAGAAACATGCAGTGAAGAAGCCGTAGAAAGGTTTTTAAAAGTTTATACTCCTATTTCTGAAGGTGGAGAAGGCTTAATGCCAAGTTTCGCTCATGCAAGAGATTTAGCTCAAATTGCACAGTCAGTCCGTATAAACAGAAAAAAAGAGAGTATAGATTTAGATATTATGGAAGAAACACTCGGAAAACATATTCTTATCTATCTTCAAAGAATAAATATAGATGTTGCAAATATTGAGAAAAAAGTGCGGTCATATCGTGTGAAAACAAATGATTTAGAAGCTGCAGCTAATGCCCTTGCTGACTATGGTGCATATACAATATCACAGGAAGCAGATGCTCTCCTTTTGGATGTAGAAGAAACTATAACACCAGTACAACTTGCAGATTATCTGCAAAATAAAAATATTAATGTAGAAAGGGTTGATTTAATTACAGAGTCTGTAAGAGAACTGAGAAAAGCGCTTTTACAAAGCTAAACCTTTCCTCATTTTTTTGGAGATCAAAACTTATTTTTATTAATTTAAACTTATTTTCAATTGATCAAATCGGCTTCTATTAGATTATGCTTTTTAAGTATTTAATATAAATACCCCCTCTTAAAGCTTAAATTAAAAATAACTAAAAAATAAGAGTTTAAAGAAATGGACATAGAAACAATAGGACTAATTGCAAGCATTACAACCATAATAATGTTTATAAGCCCAGTTGACCAGATTAGAGATATTATAAAAGATAAAACATCTCATGGAGTTTCTCCAATCATATATGGGATGATGATAATAAATGGCATATTCTGGGTCACCTACGGTTTTGGAATAAACAATTCATTTATCATAGTTCCAAATGCAGTAGGTGCTGTTCTAGGAGCTGCAACACTATTTATAATATATAAATACCGATCTCATAAAGAATAGTGAATTTACTCTACAATTAGTACTTGAAAAGTTGTTTTATGTTTATTATTAATTAAAACTGATTTTTTAAATGTAGATCCTTAAAAAATAGCAGATTTAGTTTTAGCATTGAAAAAACATTTAAAAAGTTATTTTTACCTTTTATTATTAATTAGAACTGATTTAAATACCAATCCTTAAAAAATAGCAGATTTAGTTTTAGCATTAAAAAAACATTTAAAAAGTTATTTTTACCTTTTATTATTAATTAGAACTTATCTTTAAATTTTGCAATTACTAAAAATAGGATAATAACTGGAAAAAGTCAAAACTTAATCCAGTATAACTGGTAAATCTCTTAACCAGCCAATATCACTCTTATAAAGCATTCTTATATCTTTAATACCAAGTCTTAACATTGCAAGCCTTTCGATCCCAATACCAAATGCTGCAACAGGTGTTTCAACTCCCAGAGGTTCTAAAACTTCTGGACGGAACATTCCCGATCCTCCCAGTTCTATCCATGTCTTTTTATCTGGAAGGTAAATCTCAGACTCAACCGATAGATATGTGTAAGGGAAATATGCCGGCCTGAACCTGGCTTTAAATCCTAATTTACGGTAAAATTCCTTTAAATAACCAAGTAAGTTTTTAAAGGTAAGATCTTCTGCAGCTACAATTCCTTCAACCTGGTGAAACTCAGGAAGATGTTTATAGGTTATAGTTTCTCTTCTAAAGACCCTTCCAACTGAAAACATCTTGAGAGGGGGTTGGTGTTCTGCTAAATATCTTGTAGATAAACATGTTGTATGGGTCCTGAGCACTGACTGTTTTGCGACATCAACATCCCATGAATAACCCCATCCCTCAGAACCGGTCATTCCACCATTTTCATGAGCCCTGCGAACATTTTCTACAAGTTCATTTGAGGGAAGATTTACAGTTTTCGGTTCTTTGATATAAAAAGTGTCCTGCATTTCACGTGCTGCGTGATCTTGAGGCTGAAACAAGCAGTCAAAGTTCCAAAATGCTGATTCTAAAATTGATCCCTTAGATTCTGTAAATCCCATTTTAAGGAATATCTGTCTTATATCTTCAATTGTTCTCTGCAAAGGATGCATTTTTCCAGGGAAAAAATCAGGATATTCAGCATGGACATCATAGCCCCTAAATTTCAAGCTTTTCCATGACCCTGTCTTTAACTGTTCATGAGTTAACTGAGTTGCTTCTTCCCTGATTTCTATTCCAATATCAAGGAGTTCTTTTCCTTTTTCTGTTACTTTTAGGTTGTACTTGGGCTCTTTTTTTACATGTATTATTCCTTTTCTTTTCCTTAAAAGGTCGAACCCTTCCTTAATTAACTGAGTAGGGTTGAAAAGAAGCATTTTGTTTGCATCTAGAAGTTTATCCAACAACATTTCATCGGTATATTCTTTAGATACCGCTTCTTTTCCTTCTTCTGTTATTTTTACGGTTCCTTTATCAATTACGGCCCATTTCTTTTTACGCAGCCATCCTATAGCTACTTTAACTTCAGAAGAATCTAGATCAGCCTTACTGCCTATATCCTTCATAGGAATAGCTTCTTCATCGTTTAAGACCCTCAATATTTTTCGCTCAGGTAAACCTTCTTCAGCGTATTCTTTTCCTGTGTCACTTAAACTGATTATTTCATCAACATCTTTCTGTACTTCTATAAGTCCTTTGGATTCTAAAGAACCTGCTGCACTCATTACAGATTTAATATTTAGATCTTGAGTTTCAGCTATCTTTTCAGGTGTTGATTCATAATTTAATGATCCTAATCCATTTAAAACCTTTTTTTCATATATATGTAATTCATCAATGATATTTTGAAGCATGCTATTTACTCCTTATTTAAAATAATCAGCTACCCACGGTAGTATAATTTTTACCATCTAATTTTTATGGATTAAATGTGTTAACATTTTCTAACAAACTTAATATGAAAATACCAATTTGTTAGTCAGCTACTTCTTGAGGCAATATAATCTTCACCACTTATTTTTATGTTAAATGTGTTAAAACATTTTCCAACAAACTTCACATGAAAACAATAATTTGTTAGTCAGCTACTTCTGAAGTAACATAATCGTTATCACTTAATTTCTAGATTAAATCTGTTAAATATTTTCTAAAACTTTAAATGAAAAATGAGGATTTGCTAGAATCCAAATTCATCAAGATATGCAACCATTATAGAAGCAGCAGTTATATCTGCAGTGGTTCCAGGATTAAGCTTATTTCTCATAAGTTGCTTATCTAATTCCCGAAGTAAGAGTTCCCCTTGAGGATTCAATATCCCCCCGCTTTGAAGTACTGAATCTGCATCTGCAGACACTAATTTTGCCATATCGTCGCCGTATTTTCTTGAGATTAAGGTATCTGGTTTTTTGGACAAAATAGTAAGGAATGTCTGAACTGTTGCTTTATTTATCCCATACTCCATTTTAGTGGTTCTAAATGTAGGAAAACCAATTCCAAATGTCACAGGCATCCTATTTGTAAGTTCATAGGATAATAAATCCCATTTAGATGACATTTGAAGCACTTTGTACATGCTTATATCCTCATCTATAATCTTATCACGTGCTTCTGCATCTGCAACATCCAGTTCTTCCTGTTCGCCCATTCCACCTGCATCTGCAAGATTTATGGCATCATATAAATTTATAGCGTCCTGGGAAGTTGTTGCTTCCATTATTCTTCCCACATTTTTTCTTAAATCATTTAAGTCATTACTCATCCCTGCAGATGCAGATAATGGAGTTAAAAGTAGAACTATCCCCAAATTGGTATTGTTCCCAATCCAGCGATCAGTTTCAATTACAGCTTCCTTTATAATTTTCCCCAATTTAATTTTATGTAAAGAATCATCATTTTGACATCTATTTCCAATTTCAGCGGCCTTTTTCATTAAACTCCCAATAACTACGCCGCTTATCAGGAAATCTTCAAAGACCATATCATCAAAGTCCTGTGTACGGTGAACATTTCCGGGTTTTGGATGGCCGCTGACTTCAAGAACTGATGCAATCTGTGCTATTTTTCCGATTAACTCTGGATCCATGTTAACTCCTCAATTATCTTTGTTTATTATTCTACTTTTTTATATTTTACCCTTTAAAAAGTCAGGTGCAAAATGAGAAATGATAAGATCTGCTCCTGCACGTTTAATAGATAGTAATGATTCATATATAATCTCTTCAGTAATATATCCTGCTTCCATACCTGCTTTAATCATGGAATATTCACCGCTTACCTGGTAAGCAGCAGTCGGCATTTTAAACTCTTCTTTAATTGTTTTTATTACATCAAGATACGCTA
This sequence comes from Methanobacterium sp., assembly GCF_038562635.1. NCBI lineage: Archaea > Methanobacteriati > Methanobacteriota > Methanobacteria > Methanobacteriales > Methanobacteriaceae > Methanobacterium > Methanobacterium sp. The sequence goes on from NZ_JBCFBO010000002.1 coordinate 82,203, forward strand.
TAGCAGGTTTAACCATTAATATATCTGCACCTTCCACCATATCAAGTTCTGCTTCTCTTAAAGCCTCATCAACATTTGCAGGGTTCATCTGATAAGTTTTTCTATCACCAAAAGATGGTGCAGAACTTACAGCTTCCCTAAACGGTGCATAAAATGCTGAAGCATATTTTGCAGCGTAAGACATTATAAGTGTATCCTCATAGCCGTTTGCATCAAGAGTCTCCCGTATAGCATCGACCCTGCCGTCCATCATATCAGAAGGGGCTACCATGTCAGCACCGGCTTCAGCATGGCTTAAAGCAATTTTAGATAAATATTCAAGGGTCTCATCGTTTACTATTTCATCCTTCAGGATTATTCCACAGTGCCCATGGGAAGTGTACTGGCACATGCATACATCAGTTATAACTATTAAATCTGTCTCTTCCTTTAACCTGCGGACTGCCCTTTGAACAATTCCACCTTTCTCGTAAGCTGATGACCCTTTATCATCCTTTTTTTCAGGTATTCCAAAGATAAGAACTGATGATAAACCCAGTTCTTCCAGCTTTTTTGCCTCTTCAATACCTGCATCCAGTGAATATCTATACTGACCAGGCATGGTGTCGATGTGCTCTTTTTCGTTATCTTTTAAATCTTCTTTAAAATACATTGGATAAATAAAATCTTCAGGGTTCAGTTTTGTCTCACTTAAAATATTCCTTATCTGAGGCGTTTTTCTCAGTCTTCGCATTCTTGTAATTGGAAATTGCATTTTAACCACTGTTATCGTTAATTATAGTGAATAACTATATGTATTAAACCATTTAATTTTTAAAATAGCTTTATATACCTTAAATTTCAATTAAGTGATTAATTCGGCCTAATTTATCAGTCAAATAAATTAAATTATTCACTACTTAAAAATATTTATAAGTTTCTATTATTTATGAATATTGCATTGGGAATATAATAAGATATAATAATTTTGCATAACTAGTTCTTTAAAAATATTTGATAAATCAATACAACTAAATTACCCCAAATCAATAAAGTAAGTTACAAATAATTTTAATATTACTTAAATAATATGTTTTAAACGAAAATCAAATAAAAAGGGTTTAAAAGTTAAACGGTTTTATAATGGGTGAAAATAACGAATTAAAATCAGTTAAAAATGCTGTGGGCACCAAAGACGGCAGATCCATACATGGAATGTTTGAATTTTTAACTGAGCTCGGTAAAGCTTTAATATCAGCTGGGATTTCAGTAACAGCTGTGCAGTCAATTTTAGAAGATATTACAGAAGCATATAATCTTAAAGCTGAAATAATTGTTTTTCCTACCCTTTTAATTATAAAATTAGGTGATGAAGAATCAGCCCCCATAACTGCAGCTAACCAGTTGCCCGGTTCATTACCACTACACCAGGTTTCAGAACTTTATGAACTGATATACAAGGCCGAAAAAGCTGAAATATCTCCAGGTGATGGAAAAAAACGTGTTAAAGAGATACTTTCACAAAAACACCGTTTTGGCCAGGTAGGCATACTAATTGGTTATATCCTGTTTGCCATAGGTCTAGGAATGCTTTTACAACCTACCCTCCAGCAGTTAATTGCATCGGGAGGGGCAGGAGCAATTGTTGGTCTCCTACTGATTTTAGGTAAAAACCGCCCGCGTTTAGGACTTATATTACCAGTAGTTGCTGCGCTGCTTGTTTCAATTTTTATATTCTGGGGAATTAAGCAGGGATTAATAGTAGGATCTATCGCAGTGCTGATCCCAGCTCTGGCCTACTTTTTACCAGGAGCTACATTTACAACAGGAATGTTTGAACTCGCATCAGGAAATATAATCTCCGGCTCAAGCAGAGTTATTTATGGAGTGGCAGTTCTATTCCTGCTTCTTTTTGGAGTTTTAATGGGAATGCAGATAATAGGCTTGCCTCAAGAAGAAGTTATAGCCACTGTCCCATTCAACATATGTCAGGGGTGGATATCCTTCTTTGGAGTCTTTATTTTTGCCGTTGGAATGTATTTTTTCATGTCCATACGTAATAGAGACCTGCCGTGGATACTGCTGGTCCTTTACATAGCTTTCTTTGGACAGCAGTTTGGAAACTATTTTATTGGCGGATTTTCAGGGGCGTTCTTAGGTTCACTTCTTATGACAATCAGCGGGACTCTAATAGGGCGTTCGCCAATTAGAACTCCCAGCTTTGTATCGATACTACCTGCTTTCTGGATTTTAGTGCCTGGATCTATAGGTTTTATCAGTATAGCATCACTGATCGGTCAAAATTACTTTTCAGCTGTTAACAACCTTACAGCAGTTGTAATGACCGTTGTTGCTATTTCACTGGGATTACTGGTAGGGGCAGCCATTGTTGAGCCTTTAAAATTAGGGAAAATTAAACCTAAATCACTGTAATCATGTTGTGTTAACAACTTACTTACCGATAAGTAGTTTTGATTCCAGTTATAAAATCTAATATATAAACATATAAAAATAATTCTCTTTTAAGTGATTATATGGACATAAATACCAAAAGAACCAATGATATCCTGCAAATCTCCGTTAAAGGAAGGTTAGATACATTTGGGGCGTTGGAATTAGGTGATGCATTTAATAGCGTCATTAAAAAGAATGATACCCATATAATTGTAGACATGAATGATGTCTATTATTTAAGCAGTGCTGGCATCAGGATCCTTCTTCAACTAAATAAAAAGCTCAAAAAAAGAGGTGGAGATCTCCATTTATGCCATGTAAATCAATACCCATCAGAAGTACTGGAAATGACAGGGTTAGATAATGTATTTTTAATTCATTCTGGAAAAGAAAAAGCAATATTTCACATTACAGAGAAACTATATAAAACAAAAATAAACTGGAAGGATGCATTATCTTATACTAAAAATAATATTGAAATAACCGTTTATAAATCATCACAGAAATCTGCCATTTTGAAGGCTGTTGGAGACATATCTAAGGTTTTGTTTGCCCAATTAGAACAAAAAGATATTTATTCTAAAAAATTTTCAGAAACTGAATATTCCATCGGTCTTGGTGCGTTAGGAGATGATGTAAACGAATACATGCAAATTCTCGGCGAAATGATTACCCTAAGCGGGACCATGGTCTGGCTCCCAACAGACGGGCATGATACCCCTGACTTTTTAACTCCGTATAAAGATACTGGAAATGTAACTATCCATACAGGGTTTAATGCATCATTAGAAGGAGATTTTAATGATATAATGATTGTAAAAGCTAAAAATGGAGAAAGCTTCACTATAAGCGCCATTTATGCTGCTGTATTTAATATTGCACGTCAAACTCATCCCAATTTCAGTGGAGTTATAAGTATAGCCATGCAGGCAGATTTAGATGAATTTTACAGCTCAGGGGTTAAAATTGCACCTGTTAAAAAATTTGCACCTGAAAATCACCAGATGATAACACACAAAGATAACTTTAAAGACTGGATGGATATAAACAGTAAGCCCCAATATCATGGGGAAACAATGGTAAGCTTCGGCGTGGGTATGGATCTTAGTGGAAGCATATCAACCATAAAAAAAGAAGCTTTACACACTTTGTTCTATTTAAATCCTGCAAATATAAGAGATAGTGAACTGATCTTACATAACCATGCGGTTATTTTTAAACATATCCCCCTTAAAAAAACATGCAATTTGGATAAAACAATTAAAAATATCATAAGCAACGGCAAATTTATAGATATGCGCCATCTGCTGGACAATACAAAAATTAAGCAGGCGGTTATTGGAGTTTCTTATATTACAGATATTGTTTTTGAGAATGAATAATTAAAATTGAATTAAAATAGATAATGCCGCGCTAATTTTAATAATCCTACCACTTTTTTATATTATAACTGAAAATTGTATTTCAGTATCCATATAAGTCCCTAATTGGTAAAATATTTATAAATGTTTGTATTATTTATTAATAATATGTATCAACTAATATAAAAAAATTTCAAAATGAAATCTGTACATTTTAAATGAATTAACAAATAACAGCATTTACAGGTGCTAAAAATGCCTTATTTAATCTGCAATGAGTGTGAAATTTATTATGAAATAGAACCAGATTTTGATCCTGAGGCTTTAAAAACCTGTGAAAAATGTGGTTTGCAATTGGAGTACTATGAAAACTTCGATGATTACTATAACAATGAAAATATTAACCCTAATGCTTATGAAGATGAAGAAAATTTCAATACTCATTCAAAATATGCCAAAATTACCACTGCAGGTTTTATAATTGCAATCATAGGGTTATTTGTATTCATATTAGCTTATGTATCTCCCATTTTTTTGATATCTCAAAGTACAAATAATTTTAAAAATCCAAACAATTTATTGAATTTATCTCTGCAGATAATATTTTTTTATATTACAGCTGTTTTTATTATGGCTGCAGGCGTTCTTACTTATTTATATGGTAAAAGAAATGGAAAAATAATGAAAGCACGCGTTAATAATGCAAATCAGAGGAGAAGAACCGTAAAAAAAAATTCAACTGCAAATTATTTTAAGAATCTACCTGAAGGCTATTTTATTTTAAATAACCTGAAAATCCAGGGTAAAAAAATAAAAATTAATCATGTGGTAATTGGACCAACAGGTATCTTTTTAATCCATATCAATAATCTCCGCGGCCATTATGTCATCAACGAAAATAAATGGATAGATGACATTGGTAAAATAGTCTCAAAAGCTATCCTTAATCCTCAGCAGGTTAAGCTGAATGCAATAGAATTAAAAAGGTTTTTAGATTCTAAAAATTTAAATATTGATTACATAATGCTTAATTCAATTGTTGCATTCCCCAATAATAATTTTACAGTTCGAAAGATGCCGAGAACTTATACTGTGATGAATACTAGAGAAATATCTAATTTTATTGCTAACTCAAAAGTAAAAATGGATTTAAGTACTATTACTGAAGCTGTAGTCTTACTGGAACATTACTGCAGTGATATAGCACGTATTTAAACGGAAAGTTTTAATATATTACTAAAGTCTTTAAAATCCATGAGTTATAGTTTACAATACCCCTACTTTAATTCAAGTATTATGAATCTACAACTCAAACTAACAATTATGTGCTATAAAAATTATAATAAATTTAAACAACAACAATTGATTAATTTGATGTTTTAAAGAGGCCGAAATCATGGAAAATATAGAAGGACCTGAAAAGTACATCTGCTTTAAACTTAACAAAGTGAGGCGTAAGATACATCGGTACTATGAAAGCAAATTAGCGCCTTTTAACATTACTCCAGTTCAATTCTATGTGCTCAGTGCGTTATGGGATAAAGACGAAATAAAATTTAAAGACCTGGCACGTAGGTTAGATATGGACGGTTCTACCCTTACTGGAATACTTGACCGGATGGAAAAAAGGGGATTTATAAAGAGAAAAGAAGATCCAGATGACCGCAGGTCAATTTTAGTGTGTTTAACCAATGAATCAAGGGAAATTAGACCTCAAATGATAGAAATTGCCCAGGATCTTGACCGCGAATTCAGAGATAAGGTTCCAGATGAAGAATTCAGGACGCTTCTTAAAGTTTTAGATAAATTATAGATTAACAAAAAATTTATATACTTTTTTGAAATATTATTTGTATACAAATAATTTGTATAGAGTCAAAAATATAAAAAATAAAAATATATTTTAAAGGTCAAAATAGAAAACAAATGACTTTTAAAGAGCATATATCAATAAAAAGCATATTTATAGCTTTTAAAGTTAATAAGGTGCCCATATGTTAATTAAAGATATCAATCTTTCAAAAAATGTTCCAAGACAGACATTATTAGATGCTTTGAAAAACGAAGCAGGAACTATACACATAACTGACATAATGGCCGCATTCACCCATCTAAAAAAAGAATCTGCCTATGTACAGGAAAATTACCGCGAAGAATTTGACCAGGCGTATATTCAATCATTCTTAATGCGCATCAAGAAGATACAAGATAACAATAAACAATATGAAGGGTTCGTGAATGCTGATGAACTTCAAGAAGCTATTAAAATCTTAAAAGAGCAGCAAAAGTTGGCAGAACTTGATCACAGGCAGCACATGCATTTTTTCAAAATTTACCGAATCATTACACTTTACACAACATTTGTAATGGACGAACCAGTTCACCCTGTAGGAATGCCATTTCCAGGGGGATTTGAAATCAAACAAAAAGATGGAATATACTACTGTCCTGTAAAAGAAAGTCAAAAAAACAATCCAGGGGCTGTTTGTGGAATTTGTATAGCTGAACAGGACCCAGACGTTTAAAACTGGAACATTTTATAAAAATAATTTTTGGAGTAAAAATATGAAAGAAAAAACAGAATCTTTCAGGGCAGACATAAAGAAAAAAATTAAAGACTATGCAAAAGATATGGGAGCAGATGATATAGGTTTTGCTTCAGTCCGAAATTACAGGAGTCCAAACTCCATTCCTATAAAAGAACTCTTTCCTGAAGCCAGAACTATCATAGTTTTAGCATTTCAACAGATCGATAACTGTGAAAGCGATAATGACCAGTTTGCCTCGGTTGGTATTAAAATAGTAACAGAATTTTCGCATTCATGCACATATAAACTAGCTCGCTTCATAAAAAAACAATTCAAAGCCCATGTAATGGCCGTACCCGGTGCAGGCCCTGTAAATGTAGATAAAAATACAGGATTACCTTCAGGATATGTTTCGCTGCGTCATGCTGCACTGGCTGCAGGCTTAGGAAATTTCGGCAGAAATAATTTGATATTGCATCCAGAAATGGGTTCAAAAGTAGTATTCACAGCAATCATTACAGATCTTGATATTGAATCAGACATTCCTATTGAAGAGAAAAGTTGTATAAACTGTGATATATGCGTAAATCAATGCCCAGTTAATGCTTTAGCTGAAGAGGATAAAACAAATGTTGGTTTATGCGCTTTTAACAGCCGGCCATATGGAGTTCATGGTAGTATAGGGTTCTGGACAAAATTTACTGAAAGCAGTACTGATGATCAAAAGAAGATGCTTCAAGATGAGAAGTTTAAGAGATTGTATCAAGCATTAGCCTTAGGCTCTCAATATGTCTGTTTTAACTGTACCAAAAGCTGTCCTGTAGGGCAGTGAAATCTATTTTTTAATTTTGCATAGACTTTTCCAATCATATACTACATTACCCTGTTTATAATATCATTATTAACTCTTTTATTTAATTATAACCTGCTTTTAGGACTAATTTCAATTCAATATGATTATTCGTTTAAGTATTTAGCCATTGATTCTGCTTCTTGAATGAGATTTATCAATTTTTTATCAAGAGATTGTGCAACAGTTGTAACATTGGGGTTGTTAAATTGTCCAAAGAGGGATGAAGGCTGATCAAAATCTATTCGAGTTAACTGATCGTCAGTTTCGTATACAAGCACTCTCAGGGGTGCATAAAGTCCTGCTCTAATATCATGACGTGTCATCTCACTTGCAATTAGAGGATTTCCCAGGACGTATTGCTTGGCGTTTTTAGGAGACCCAATTATGTTCAAAAGGTTTCCATGATCTAAAACTTCAAAAAGCATTAAATCCTCTTCTCCACCCATCTCCTTGAGGCACCTTTCAATCATACTAGGATCAGTTTCATTAAATACAGATCTATCTAAATTGCCGAGTAATAGTTCAAATGTACATGTGAACCCTTTAAAATCAGCATTTATCTCCATAGATACATGAATTACTCCAATTTCATTTTCCATTTTAATACACCATTTTTAATTATTAGTTTAATACTTTTTATATTTTCATTATTCCCAAATTTAAATCCTAAAAACTGCTATTTTTTTATAAATAAGCTTATTTAATAGTTTTTTTAGCAAATCTAGAATAATTTATTTTTTTGTAACTTTTTATTAGCATTTACCTTATTACAATCACTTTTAGCAGGTATACAATAAAGTAAGTTCCTTCCCTACCTATCGGTAGGTAGCTTTATATACTATGAAATATATTACCATATTCATAAACTACCTACCGGTCGGACGTATAAATTATGTTTATACCAATTATTAGAAAAAGGATATGATTAAAATGGCCGAAAATAAAGGCAATATAAATAAATTAGAAGAAAAAACTACAAAAGAAAGAATATTTGAATCTGCTATTAATTTATTTGCCCAAAAAGGGTTTGATGCAACATCCATGCGAGAAATAGCAGAAGCTGTAGGTATTAAAAAGGCATCTCTTTACAGCCACTACAAAAGCAAGAATGAAATAATGGATAATATTTTCGAATACTTTAAAAAAGAATTAATGAAAATGAGGCCTCCAGAAGCCCAGAATCTGGACAAAATAGATAAAATTACGCCAGAAATTTTCCGTCAGAGGGCCGATCTTACCCTGGGTATTTTTAAAAATCCAGTAATAGAAAAAATATTCAGGATTATCTCCAGCGAGCAGTTTAGAGATAAAAGAGCCAGAATGATCGTTCTGGAATGCCTGATTCATGAGCCATACTCCTTTTCAAGGGCTGTATTAGAAATTATGGTCAAAAAAGGAGTAATAAATGAAATAGATCCTGATGTTAAAGCTATGGAGTTTCAGTACTCAATATACACCTTATTTATGGAATATTTGCTTTTAAAAAGCGGTAATTCAGATACGGGTAAAATAGAAGAAATGATTGAAAAACATCTGGATTATTTTGTAAACAGCCTGGAGAAAAAGTGATAAAATGAGCATAATAACTAAAATAAAGGACAAATATGCTGGTTACAGGCTTGAAAAAGTCAATAATCTTGAAAATAGTGTTAAAGAAATAGGAGGATGCGTAACAGCATCACCATCATCTCCAGAGAAGTTGATGCCTGATAAACTGAAAATAACACTAAAAACGCTCCCAAGACAGCTTTCAATAGCAAAAAATATGGAATTAACAGTTAAATCACTTAAAAATAATCCAGAAAATCCAAAAATAAATGCCAGCCATGATTTTATTGAAAAATTTGAAAATTATGCGGGATCAATTGGTATAGACAATATAGGATACATAAAAGTCCCTTCCACGTTTATATTCAAAGATAAATCGATTCTTTTTGATAATGCAATTATCCTGATAATGGAAATGGACAAAAAAGCTGTAGATGCTGCCCCAAGTCCTGAAACTCAGGAAATGAGTAATGTAACCTATGATGAGCTTGGTAAAAAAACCAACCAAATTGCAGGATTTTTAAGAGAAAATGGATTTGCTGCCCATGCCAGCCATCCTGCAGGAGGAGTTGTAATGTATCCACATCTAGCCCAAAAAGCAGGTTTAGGTTATAGGGGAACACATGGAATGCTTATAACACCAGAGTTTGGTCCAAGACAGCGGTTGTCTGCAATATTTACCAGTATTCAAAATTTACAAGCAAATACAGATGTTGATCACTCATGGATTCCTGAATTTTGTGCAAAATGTGGTAAATGTATTAAAAACTGTCCTGGAAACGCAATTATTCAAGAAAAATCTTCTGAAACTGGAATAACAAGGACAAAAGTTATAAAAGATCTGTGCAGTGGCTGCACTATTTGCATGCGTGGTTGCAGTTTTAACAGAAGAGGATACATGCAAATTAAAGACAAGTATGAAAAATCCGAAGAAATAATAAGTTAATAAGACCAGAATATTAATTATAAATAGGGAGGGGATAATTTGAAAAAATATATCTTTGCAGCTTTAATTATTTTAGCAGTTGTTGCTGCATCTGGATGTACAACGCAAGGTACAACCGGGTCTGGAAATGTAGTAAACCAATCACAAAATGTAAGCGGTTTTAACCAGGTTTCAGTTGATGGTTCAGGTACCTTAATTATAACTCAAGGGAATAAAGAATCATTGACTATTGAAGCAGAAGATAATATCCTGCCAAATATTAAAACCAGTGTAAATAACAATGTTTTAAACATCAGACACAGCAACTATACTTTAGTACCTACCAAACCAGTTAAATATTATTTAACAGTAAAAGACCTTAATTCCATCACATATTCTGGAGGAGGGAAAATCCAGTCCAACGGTTTAAAAACCAATTCATTGACTATAAACATCAATGGGGCAGGTGAAGGCACCCTAAGCAATTTAAACGTTGAAGCCCTTAAAATCATAATTTCAGGAGCAGGCAAATTAACCATGTCAGGCACTGCCAACAATCAGGATATCAGCATCTCTGGAGCAGGGGAATATAACGCAGGTGATTTAACCAGCAAAATAGCGACCATAACAATTAGCGGTGCAGGAAGAGGAACTGTTAAAGTATCTAACTCATTAAATGCAGTAGTTAATGGTGCAGGGCAGATATCTTACATAGGTAATCCACAGGTAACTAAACAGCTGAACGGTGCTGGAAGTATAAAACAGGTTACAGGTTAACTCAGCTGAAAAAAAAAACAGTTTAAATCAATTAAACTGTTTAATTTTTTAATTTTTAATTAAAAACATTTGTTTAATAAAAATTTAAGCAATCAAAAAATTCTAATCTTTCATTAACTTTTCTAGCGGATCACCCACCATAATGCTTTTTACCATACTTTAACATGTTTCACATATTTCTAGAAATTATCAGTTACTACAAAAAAATATTTTGTCCTTCTTTTGACAGCTATACCACATATCCAACTTAAATAACTTGAAACAGATAGTTAATACTTCATTAACTCTTTTAAAGAGTCATTTACACCATAAGGCTTTTTACTGTAATATCTTTTAGCATGTTCCACTATCAAAGCATGATATTCCTGATAAAGAGGCACATCCTCAGGCAGGTTTGATTCAAACAGTTCTTTAAGTTCCATATATTTTATATCTTCACTGACAATTCCCAAATGAGAAAATATCCGTTTTGTATATGCATCAACCACGAACTGGGGCTGTTTATAAGCATAAAGAAGAATTGAATCGGCAGTTTCATTACCAACACCTTTAACTGCCAGTAATTCTTTTCTTGTTGGGACATTCCCATCGATTTCTATAAAAAATCTGGTTATTTCCCTGAGGTAAACTGACTTCTGGTTTAAAAATCCTGCACAGCGGATGGCTGATTTCAAGGTTTCAACATCTAACTTTAACAATTTTTCAGGGTCAATTACATTTAATTCATTGAGGTTGAATAATGCCATTTCTGCAGACAACCAGGATGTATTCTGCGTCAAAATTGCACCAAGGATTATCTCATAGATTTGATCCCGCTTCGCGGGCAAATCATAATTTTCAGGATGATAACCCCTGATAGCTCCAGTTTTTGTTGGATTTGTCCCATCGTGATTTATTAATGGCCACCAGCCCTGCGGGCCGTAAAGGTCATAAAGTTTATCATAGATTTTAATTATCTGTTCCTGCATTTTCTCAACGCCAAATTACATGTTAAGTTATTAAATGTAGTTTAAATGTAAATCTTAATTAGGTTCCATATTTACAATTCAAAAATACAAATATCATTACTTTAAGTATTTTAGTTAAATTTAAAGATTATAAACTATTTCTATATTTCCAATTTAAAAATATCATTAACCAATTTAATTCATTTCAATTAAACTTAAAATTCCAATAAAATAATCCTATACGTACTCCTTAAAAAAATATCATCTACAATCCTTTTAAACGTATTTTAGTCAATTTAAAATTATATAAACTCTCTCCCTACATCTCCCTTAAAAAAATAGTGATAATTGAAAAAAATATCATTAAAAATCATTTTAAATGTGTATTAGTTAAATTTAAATCAAATATTATATTAAACTGTTAATTGAAACTTTATTTCTTGTAGAAATTTATCCAAAATCAGGAGGAAAATAATTTATGCAATATCGAATGAGAAAACATCAGTTGAGCGAAGAAGAAATAACCAAACTCTTAACCAAACAACCAGTGGGCAACCTGGCAACCATAAATGAAAATGGATATCCATACGTGGTCCCTGTACATTTCACTTACCATGAAGGTAAAATTTACATCCATGGACTGCCAAAAGGACAGAAAATCAACAATATTCAGGCCAATGAAAAAGTGTGCTTTGAAACTTATTTCATGAAAGGTTTTATTCTCGATGAAAAACCATGTGATGTAAATACAGAATATGAAAGCATTGTTATCATGGGAACCGCGTCAATTATTGATAATTTTGATTTAAAAGAAGCAGTACTGAATAAGATTGTGAAAAAATATACTCCTCATTTAGAAGGGACCAAAATGCCCGATAATGTGATAAGGGGTACAGGCGTAATTGAAATAACTATTGAAGAATGTACAGGTAAATATTATAAATAAGCGTGGCTCTGTAAAAAAAGTTTTATTTTTATATTTTCCAATTTAAGATCTAAATTCATTAATTTTTCTTTTTTTTAGGAGATTAGATCGTTACTCCAACTTACTAATTGAGCTGCCAGCAGTAGCCTGCGGCGTTATATAAAATAACTGTTTAAAAACAGTAATGAGGTTATGTGATTAAAATATTTATAAATTTGACTTATTTATTTAAGTTGATGCCATAAATTGTAGATTATAAAGAATAAATAAAACACTCAAAAAACTAAGTTTTTTGGTGCCCTCGAACATTTCATGTTCGGGGCCGAGGAAAATTAGATTCCTTTTTAAAAGACAATAATTTAAAACTGATTTGCAGTTTAAATTCGGATGATTTAGAAGATAAATTCTTCAAAATGAACAGGGAACTATTATTGCTAAAGTGAATGGTACACATTGTATAACATATGCAATAAAATAAAAGGTATAAATTGTTTAAAAAGTAATTTAAATTAAATCAGTAACCAAGAGGCATATCATGAAAGAAAAACGAATGAAACAGATCATCGATGAATACATTAAAGCATATAACGAATTCGACGTTACAGGGATGCTTAGAAATGTCCATGAAGATGTTGAACTTAAAAACACCACAAATGGAGAAGTAAATGTCCAGCTTAAAGGTATTGACACCTTAAAGAAACAGGCCGAACAATCATTGAGCTTATTTGAAAAAAGAGAGTTGAAAATTATTGAACAGGTGATTGAAGGCAATACAGTAAAAAATAAGATTAATTTTAAAGGAGTTATCGCCATGGATTTTCCAGAAGGCGGCGTTAAATCAGGCGAACTCGTTAAACTAGAAGGCAAATCTGTTTTTCAGTTTGAAAAGGGTAAAATAATTTTAATTGAAGACGTAAGGTGAAAGTGAAATTATCCTTTTAACTTATTAAAATATGTTAAATTTTCTAAATATTTAATTTATTTAATCAAATTATAAAATTGCCTTTAATTAGAGAGGTAAGATAAAAAATTTCCTCTTAACCTGCTAAAATCTAACTAGCATTCATAAATATCCAATTTACTTAATCATGTACTATCTAATTATAAAATTGCCTTTGATCAGATAATAGAAATTTCCTCTTTTTAACGATTCACTAAATTAAGTTTTTCATTTAACTATTTTTTCTAGTTTTATAACAATTAGGTGTTTTATCACAATTCTTAAAATTCTGAAATTATTCACAAACACATTGTAACTATCCTGTAGACATGTGCATAAATGATTAAACAGATTAAATAAAGGATTTATTCATCAAAAGTTAATTAATCAAAAGTTATTAGTTAAAAAAATAGAACTTGAGAAGAATTAAATAAGTTACACGGCGATGTTTATGTTATCTAGCTTCGAAGTAATAACAAATCAGATTATAATAGATTATATCTAAAAAGGGGTCAAAAAATGAAACGTTTAATTGTAGGAGGAGCTGGCGGAACTCCTTCCAATAATTTCATCCAATCAATCAGGGAATCATCAGAAAAAGTATTTATAATTGGAATGACCAGCGATCCTTATGATCTCTGCAAGGCAAATGTTGAAAAACGCCATTTAATTCCAAATGCTATGGAAAAAGATTATTATTTAATTCTTGAAGAAATAATAAGCGAAAATGAACCTGAATTTATCCATGTACAAAATGACTTCGAAGTACTTGCAATATCTCGATTCAGGAACAAGCTGAAAAAAATGAATGTAATTACATGTTTACCCCGACATGAATCTGTAGAAAACTGCATCGATAAATTAAAATCATGGAAGATATGGGAAAAATCTGAAATTGAAGTTCCTAAATCATTAATTATCAAAGATGAAGACGATTTAAAGGAAGCTTTCAAAAATTTAGGGAATACAATCTGGATTAGATCGATTAAAGGAGCGGCAGGTAATGGTGCATTACCCACTTCAGATGTAGACTTTGCCAAAAGCTGGATCGATTATTTTGATGGGTGGGGTAAATTTATGGCAGCAGAATACTTAAGCCCTACCTCAGTTACATGGATGTCTTTATGGGACAGTGGCGAACTTATCATTGCACAGGGAAGAAAAAGACTTAACTGGGCGTTTAATGACCGAACCTTATCTGGAGTTACAGGTATAACTGGTACTGGAGTTACAGTATCAGACCATTTAGTGGATAAAATAGCCCAAAAAGCTATTTTAAGCGTAGATTCTAAGCCTCATGGCGTGTGGTCCGTAGATATGACCTACGATAGCAAAGGAATGCCGAATCCTACTGAAATAAATATAGGTAGATTTTTCACCACAAGTCTGTTTTTTACAAAATTAGGGCTTAACATGCCATATATATATTTAAAATTAGCTTTCGGCGAAGAATTACCTGAAATAAAGAAAAAAATAAACCCCTTACCTCCGGACTACGCATGGATTCGAGGAATGGACACCGAACCAGTTTTAACAAATATGAAAAAGATCAGTGAATACGAAAACGACCTGAAAAAACGCAGAAGTCTGTATATTTAAATTAGTACCGCAAAAGTTATCTATATCTAGTGGTGATTGAAATACCCGGAACTATTTTTTTAGATTTAGACGGAACCTTGTTAGATACTTCTCCAAGGCATTACAAACTATATCAAGATATCCTTAATAATAAAGGAGTATCAGAATCAAAAGTTTCCCTTGAAAAATTCTGGAACATGAAACGTGCAGGTATAAAAACACGTGATATTTTACCTGCATCTTTATCAAATGAGATTATAGACAGTTTTGAAAAGGAATGGCTGCAGAAAATAGAAAAAAAATCATACCTGCAGTACGATGAACCTTTTCCCAAAACAAAAAAGGTCTTATCCTGCTTAAATAAAGAATTTGATCTGGTTCTGGTCACATTAAGGAATAATACCGAAAATCTTCACTGGGAACTCTCAAAATTAGGCTTGCAAAATTATTTTAAAGCTATAATCTGCGGTGAAGGTCCTAAGAATAAATTAGTTGAAGACTATTTAATGGATAGTCCTGATGAGAAATGTATAATTATCGGTGATACTGAAGAAGATATAAAAACAGGTCTAGAATTGGAAATAATTACCATTTCGGTTACATGGGGAATAAGATCTAGGGGCTTTTTAGAACAGTTTAACCATGACTTTTGTATAGACAGTTTTCAAGAAATAATGGACATCGTTAATTTTTAATTGGATACATAAAAAACGGGTTAAATGATGTTTTTAGTTTTTAATTTACTGTCAAAAGTGTAATTTTGACGTCCCCCACTTTTCAATTCCATTGACTTCGTTATAGTGTACTATAACGAAGTTCAACTAAAATAATATCTAAAAATAGATTTTAAAATTAAACAAAATAACAAATTATTGCTTTTATAATGTCAATTGTTGAACACTGTTTAATCCATCTTTTCTACAAATTTTTGTATACAATTCATATTAAATTTAAAAATTGTTCATTTTATACAAATAATTAAAATATCTTTACAAATTTTAAATAAACTTCTAAAAAATAGAAAAAGTTAGATTTTATATTTTTTAGCTTTTAAAATCTCTTTTTGAGTATTTAAAGCAGGCTCAAAGCCCCGATTTATTTCTAAAGCTTTATTGAAAGATTCTATTGCTTCTTCATTTCTTCCAAGTTTTGTAAGAACATTGCCTTTTTTATAAAATGCATAAATATTTTCTGGATATAACATGATTGATTTATCAATGTGTTCCAGTGATTCCTGATATTTCCCCAGTTTTTCTAGAGTGTGACCTTTATTACACCATAACATAAAATTGTTTGAATCAAGTTCCAACGCTTTATCAAAACATTTTATCGCTTCTTCATATTTTCCCAGTTCTTTAAAGCTGAAACCTTTCTGATGCCATGACTCTGCATTCTTCGGGTTTATCTTTAAAGCTTTATCAAAACATTTTATTGCTTCTTGATGTTCTTTAATTCCTATAAATGCCAATCCTTTGCCCTGCCATGCATCTACAAATCTTGAATTTATAGATATGGCTTTATCGAAACATTCAATTGCTTCTTTATTTTTATTAATTTTTCCAAAAACCAGTCCTTTGTCATACCATGCATATATAAACTTGGGATTTATAGATATGGCTTTATCAAAACATTCAATTGCTTCTTTATTTTTATTAATTTTTCCAAAAACCAGTCCTTTGCCATGTAATGCTTCTATATATTTTGAATTTATATTTATAGCTTCATTAAAGCATTTTAAAGCATTTTCATATTCTCCCCAATTATATAGAATCACACCTTTATTTTGTCGTGATCTAAAATGTTTTGGATCTAATTTTGAAGCGTTATCATAAGATTTAAAAGCTTCATTCTTTTTACCAAGGTTTTCAAAAGCAACACCTCTATTATTCCAGAGTGTAGAATCTTCTGGATTTATTTTTAAACCTTGATCAAAATATTTAATAGCTTCATCATATTTACCATGATCTAGGCATTTATTGCCCTTTTTAATAAATGAATTTCCATCATTTTTAGTTTTAAAAATATTTAGTATTCCAATATGATAACCTCCTTAAAAAAAGGGAAGTTAGGCTGATATTAGAGTAACAGCCTATGAATATATTTAAATTGTGTACTTTTACTATTATTCCCAGAAATTTTTTTATGATCCTTTTAATGCCCTTCTTTTAACCTCTGCTATGAACTTTATTGTTTCAGAGCATGCATCAACCAAACCACCTACAATCACTGCACCTCCAGCTGTTGCACCAGCTATTCCGGAGGCAATCATACCGTGATCTCTATTCGCTATTCCGTTTACAATTGTCGTAACAGCTGTTGTAAAATAAAGACCAACATGGCCCCACTCTTTGGATCGGGCTTTGGATCTGCATTAGTTCCGATGGGTCCCTCCTTAGCTGCCAAGTATTCCCAACATTTTTCAACAAACCATTCATACCATGTTTTTTTGGTAAACTATTTTTTAGCTTCTAAAATTTCTTCTTTAGCTTTCAATGCAGGTTCAAACTCCGGATTTATTTCTAGAGCGTTATTGATAGATTCTATTGCCTCTTGATGTTTCTCAAGTTTTACAAAAACACGCCCTCTATCAACCCACGTTTCAACATCATTTGGATCTACCTTTAATACATCATCAAAAGATGTTAATGCTTCTTGGTAGTTACCAAGTTCAATCATAATGTTGCCTTTATTATACAATGTTTCCATATCATTTGGGTTTATTTTTAAGACTTTATCATAGCTTTCTACAGCTTCAGAATATTTTCCGAGATTTGCTAAGCTGTGACCTTTCTGAAACAATGCATTAACATTTTCTGGTTTTATCTCCAAGACTTTGTCAAAAGATTCCACCGCTTCTGGATATTTTTCCAGTTTTTCTAATGCATATCCTTTGTTAAACCATGCACCATCATAATTTGGATCTATTTTTAAAGCGTTCGAAATCTCTGATTTCGGCGCCATGAAATCATAGATTTCAATGGCCTTATCATAGATTTCTACTGCCTCTTGATATTTTCTTAGACTTAAAAGAGCATTTCCTTTGGCAATCCATGCATAAATAAATTCTGAGTTTGTTTTTAGGGCTTTATCGTAGCATTCTATTGCTTCTTTATATTTTTCAAGCTTTGTAAGGACATTTCCTTTACTATACCATGCATTTGTATTTTGTGGTTCCAATTTTAATTCCTTATCAAAGCAGTTCAATGCTTCTTGATATTTATCTAGGACTCCATATGTAATTCCTTTGTTATGTAATGCATTAACATGACTGGGATCACTTTTTAAAGTGTTATCATAGGCTTCTAATTCTTCTTCATACTTTCCAAGTTTTCCTAAAATCACGCCCTTATTATACCATGCCTCAACATATTTAGGATCTAATCCTAAAGCTTTAGTATAAGCCTTTAAGGCCTCCTGATATTTTCCAAGTTCTCCTAAAACAACACCTTTACCACACCATACATCAACAAAATCTGGATCTAATTCTAAAGCTTTATCATAAGCTTCCAAAGCATCACTATACTTCTCAAGCCTTTGTAAGACAACTCCTTTACCAAACCACGCATCAGTATAATGTAAATCTGTTTCTAATATTTCATTGTAACATTTCAATGCTTCCGCATAATTGCCACTATTAATCAGGTTGTAAGCTTTTTTAATCTGTGAATTTTTCTTAAAATTATCGAAAATGCCTATTATAAACACCTCCTTAAAAAAATATGGCATGTCAGTATTAGATATGTCTCTAAAATTTGGAAATATAGTTTTATTAATACAAGTATTGAAGTTATTTAAGCCTATTCTTAATTTTATTCGTTTAACTCACTGTATAAATAGGTTTTTTTATTTTGGTTTAAATATATCCTATTCAAATTACAAAAAGAGTAGAAAAAAGTTAGAATCTATTCTTTTTTAGCTTCTAAAATCTCTTTTTTAGCATTCAAAGCAAGTTCAAAATTTGGATCTAACTCTAAAGCTTTATCAAAGGATTTTAAGGCTTCTTGGATTCTATTAAGATATTTAAGTGCTATCCCTTTACTATACCACGCGCCTATACTATTTGGATCTAACATTACTTCCTTATCAAAGCAGTTCAATGCCTCTTGATCTTTTCCAAGAACCCCATATGCAATTCCTTTGTTATGTAACGCTTTAACATAATTTGGATCCAGCTCTAACACTTTATCATAAGCTTCCAAAGCCTTTTGATGTTTTCCAAGTTCTCCCAAAAGCACTCCCTTATTGTACCACACATCAATATAATTTGGATCCAGCTCTAACACTTTATCATAAGCTTCCAAAGCCTTTTGATGTTTTCCAAGTTCTCCCAAAAGCACTCCCTTATTGTACCACACATCAATATAATTTGGATCCAGCTCTAACGCTTTATCATAAGCTTCCAAAGCCTCATTATATTTTTCAAGCCTTTGTAGGACTACTCCTTTACCATACCATGCATTAGTATAATGTAAGTCTGTTTCAAGGATTCATTGTAACACTTTAATGCTTCTTGATACTTATGCTCATTAATTAAATTATAAGCTTTTTTAATCTGTGAATTTTTCTTAAAGTTATTGAATATGCCTATTATAAACACCTCCTCAAAAAAAGTCTAAAATAGTCTGATTTTAACCACTTTAAAGTAATGTGTTCATGAATGTGTTGTTCCCGTTTCAATCCTAAAATATACTGATTTTAAAAGGGTAATCTTTTTATTCTTTCGCTAAGATAGATCCCATTTTTCATGTACATAAAATTTATTTTATCCTTTTAAAAATTAAAATAAATTAGTAAATATCAAAAAATAGATAATTATTTTTTTGCTTCTAAGATTTCTTTTTTGGCTTTTAAAGATGGTTCATGTTTTGGATCAATTGTTAGAGCCTTATCAAAACATTCTATTGCTTCTTGAAGTTTTTCGAGTTTTGTAAATGCACTTCCTTTGTTATTCCATGCATAAATAAATTTTGGATCTATTTTTAGGGCTTTATCATAGCATTTTATTGCTTCTTGATATTTTCCAAGCTCTTTAAGGGCATTTCCTTTGTTGTATAATGCTACAATATCATTTGAATCTATTTTTAGGGCTTTGCTGTAGCTTTCTATTGCTTCATGATTTTTATCAAGTTTTGCTAATGTATATCCTTTATTATGCAACGCTTTAACATAACTAGGATTTATCGTTAGGGCTTTATTATAACATTCTACTGCTTCCATATCTTTATCAAGTTCTGTAAGCGCATTTCCTTTATTATACCATGCCGTAATATCATTTGGTTCTATTTTTAGGGCTTTATCAAAAGATTCAATTGCCTCACTGTATTTTTCAAGTTTTACCAGTGTATATCCTTTATTATACCATGCATCAAAATAGTTCGGATCTATTTTTAGGGCTTTATCAAAAGATTCAATTGCCTCACTGTATTTTTCAAGTTTCGCTAATGTGTATCCTTTATTATACCATGCATTAAAATAGTTCGGATCTAGCTTTAAAGTTTTATCATAGGCTTCTAAAGCTTTTTGATGTTCTCCAAGTTCGTCTAAAACAACTCCTTTGCTATACCATACTTAATATAATTTGAATCGATTTCTGAAATAATTTTATCATAACATTCTAAAGCTTCTTGATATTTACCCTGAGAAAATAATTTATGAGCTTTTTTAATAAGCGAATTCTTCTTAGATTTACCAAATAAACCTATTGTAAACACCTCCTTAAAATATGATAGATTTACGGTGATGTTTTGCCTTTATTGATTAATTTCTTCTCAAATAAATCCCTAGCAAAACTACCTGCACTACCAACAACAGCTCCAAACATAATTCCCATAAATATGAAAACAAAAACTGAGAATATATAAAGTCCAATAAGATAGATGGAATTATTTCCAAATGCGGATAAGTTTGTCAAAAAAGTAAAGGTAGTTTTTAAAAATATAAAGATACAACTTGAAAACATCCCTGACGCTCCCCTTCTTTCAGAAGCGGAATCAACATTCCATTTTTTGATAATAGGAAATTTTAGGAGAAAATTAGGTGGAAAAGCATCTTTTGATATTAAAAAAGATGCTACAAAACTGGATACCAGTAAAGGAATGAGGATATTGATAAAATAATTGTGGAAAGATATTTCTGAAATTAACCATGCACATATAATTCCAATTATAACTGATGTAGAAAATCCAAATATCTTCAAAATGATATCTCCATGTTTTTTTATAATTCCAATATGATTTTTTATTTAATTAAGTTAATATTACTCTTTAAGCCTACTAATTGAAATCTCCCTTTCTTGATCTAACCTGCAAAATATTAAGTACTGATGAATTCGAACTTTTCAAATAAATAAATTAAAGTTTAATAAGTGAATTCGTATCAAATAAACCTATTTTAAACATCTCCTTAAATAAACTAAATATAGAAGATGAATTTCATATATTCAAGTTGAATAAATTTAATGAGAATTAATCTATTCATTTTCATATTCTAAAATTTCTTTTTGGCCTTTAAAGCGAGTTCATATTCAGGATCAATCTCCAGAGCTTTATCAAAACATTCCAAAGCCGTTTGATACCTTCCTAACTTCACTAATGTCTCGCCTTTGTTATACCATATTTCCACATCATTAGATCTATTTCTAACGCGTTATTGTAACATTTTAAAGCTTCCTGATACTGTTCAAGTTGTATAAAAATAACTCCTTTATTATGCAATGCACTAACAAGTTTTGGATCTATTTCTAACGCTTTATCATAAGATTTTAAAGCTTCCTGATACTGTTCAAGTCTTTTAAGGACAACTCCTTTATTATACCATACTTCAGCATACTTTGGATCTAGCTCCAAAGCTTTATTATAATTTTTTAAAGCTTCCCGATACTGCTCAAGTAGTGTAAAGACAACTCCTTTATTATACCATACTTTAGAATCATTTAGATCTATTTCCAGAGATTTATCAAAACATTCTATTGCTTCATCGTACCTCTCAAGATACTTTAAAACATCACCTTTATTAAACAAGGCATCAAAGTGATTTGGATCTAGTTCTAACGCTTTATCAAAACATTCCAACGCTTCCTGATATTCTTCGTGCTGCATTAAAACAAAACCTTTAGCAAACCATACCTTTGCATTACTTGGTTCTAAATCTAAAGTTTTGTTAAAACATTCAATTGCTTTTTCATATTTACCGAATAATTCAAAAACAATGGCCTTATTAAACAAAGCATCCGCATATACTGGATTCAACTCTAAAGCTCTGTTGAAACAGTCAATTGCCTTCACATAATTACCCAATTCTCTAAAAGCATTCCCTTTATTATACCAAGCTCTTAAAAACTCCGAATCCAATTCTATTACTTTATCATAACACTCAATTGCATCACCATACCTACCAATATTATAAAGAGCATTCCCTTTATTGGTCCATGCTCCCAAAAACTCCGGATTCAATTCCATTACTTTATCATAACACCCAATTGCATCTTCATATTTGTCTAACTCTTGTAGAATATTTCCTTTATTATACCATGCTTTAAAATATTCAGGATCTAATTTAATGGCTTTTTCATAACATTTCAAAGCATCTTGAGATCTTCCGAGCTTTCCAAAAATCACTCCTTTATTATACCATGCTTTAGCATAATTTGCGTCTATTTCTGAAATAATTTTATCATAGCAATATAACGCTTCCTGATATTTACCCTGATTTTCAAATGTAATTCCCTTTTTAATAAGTGAACTCTTCTTAAAACTGTCAAATAATCCTATTTTAAACACCTCCTAAAAATATAGAAATGGAGCATTTAAATTCCGCCAATTGGAAAACTGATATAATTCTTGTTACCTAATAGTTCAATTAGTAGTGTTGGTTGTGTTATTACCATCTTCAGGTAATTCTGTAGGTCCAATTGCATCAACTGCTTCCCAGATAGCCCAAGCTATACCTTGAGAAATTCCAGTTGTACCGTTTATACTTGTTATAACGCTGAAGTGATAAAGCCCACCTACAGTCAAAAGCACCATATAACCCAGTTTAAGTTGATCCACGGGTAGTATCATGCCAGTTGCATTTAAGCCCTTAACTTGCGCTGCATGCACTAATCCATACATTGTAGTTCCATCTTTATCTGTACCTGCTAATTGGGCAAGTTCGGCTTCTGTGGTGTAAATTTCATTACACAAACAGATTATCAATCATGAATAATAATTTATAGTCAATAATTTTCCTTAAAGATATTGGGTTTAAAAAGTAATGAAATGACAACAACATATGCTAAAACTCCAAAAGCAAAAAATGCGTATTCTCTACTGTTCTGCAGATATATTAATTTATATAAATAGTTATCAATCAATATTAGACTTTGAACTACTATTATGGATAAAAAAATTACGTAATAAATAACACGATTATAATTAATGAGCCTAGATATAGAAATCAATACTCCTATAATGCCCAAACAAAGTACTAATAATCCAGGATTTCCTGAAGATAAATAATTGAAAAATACACCAACTAATACCATTAGCATGATAATAACAAAATTTCTTTTGTTCATTTCCTTTGCCTCTTTAATTCATAAAAAAGTATTAAATAAAGTGTCTAATAAAACACTTTATTTAACATAGATGTATCCTGTTATTTACTCTTTTTCTTATAGAAAAGTATCCATGTTTATCACTGAGTAAATCATTTGCTCATAATCATCCACTCCATACTAAAAGTCTATACAATTTACATATCCCTCTCCTGCTCCAGTGGGATTAGGATCCGGATTAACAATCTTGGTAAAGTCAGTTGAATAGATGCCCGTTGCAGTGAAAATTCCTGTTTAAACCTGTAAAAGAATTATTTAGATAAATAACTTTCTCCCAATGCCAACTTCCTTTGATATTCCTCATCTCATCGTCAGTTAATATTGTAGCGTTTGCTGGTGCTTGCTCATTAATTAACAATGCAATTCCAATATAGAGTTCATTGAATTTGTCTCTTGTCATTTGAATGTTTCCAAGGTTAGGGTCGAATAGGTAAACTGTTGTATTGGTGATATTTTGCACGACGTCGAAGTGATTAACTCCATTGATGGATAGAACTACTATATTGTTGGTCAAAAGTTGATCAATAGTTAGTCTTGCTCCTATTGCAGTTACTCCTTTGGATTGTGCTGCTATCTTTAGGCCATATAAACTAGTTCCAGTTTCGTCTGTACCTGCCAAACTTGCAAGTTCATCCTGTGTTGCGCTGATCCCCATGTTATTTAGGACTGTAGCGAGACTTGCAGGTCCACAATCCCAGATGTCACTTTGTATCACAACTCCTGTGGTGTTTATTTGTTGTATATCTGCAATTGAATTATTTGTTATGGTGTTTCCAGATGTTGTAGTGCTGGTTGACTTGTAGAAAAAGAGTCTATGATCAAATTATGAAAAAATAAAAAAAAGTTAGAGCTTTTATTTTTTAGCTTTTAAAATTTCTTCTTTAGCTTTCAATGCAGGTTCAAAGTCCGGATTTATTTCTAAAGCTTTATCATAAGATTTTATTGCTTCTTGATATCTACCACTGTCTTTAAGAGCATGTCCTTTATTGTTCCAAGCATCAAAATCATTTGGATCTATTTCTAAAGCTTTATCATATGATTCTATTGCTTTCTGAAACTTACCAAGATTTCCAAAAGTATTACCTTTGTTATACCATGCTTCTACATCTTTAGGATTTATTTCTAAAGCTTTATCATATGATTCTATTGCTTCTTGAAACTTACCCAGATCCCCAAAAGTATTGCCTTTGTTATACCATATTTCAGCTATTTTTGGTTCTATTTCCAATGCTTTATTATAGGATTCTATTGCTTCCTGATACTTACCAAGTTTTTCAAGGGCAATTCCTTTATTATTCCATGCATTTGCATTTTTTGGCTCTATTTCCAATGCTTTATCATGACATTCTAATGCTTCCTGATACTTACCAAGTTTTTCAAGGGCAATTCCTTTATTATTCCATGCTTCTGCATTTTTTGGTTCTATTTCCAATGCTTTATCATGACATTTTAATGCTTCCTGATACTTACCAAGTTTTGTTAAAATGTATCCCTTGTTATTCAATGGAGAAGCATAATTTGGATCTATTTCTAGTGCTTTATTGTATGATTCTATTGCTTCCTGATACTTACCAAGACTTTCCAGTGCATTACCTTTATTATACCATGCTTCAACTTTTTTCGGTTCTAATTCTAATGTTTTATCATAAGATTCAATCGCTTCCTGATACCTTCCCAGTTGGTCTAAAACCACTCCCCTACCATGCCACGCTTCAACATAATCAGGTTTTATTTCGAGGATATTATCATAATGTTCCAACATCTCTTGAAATTTATCCTGTTTAAATTGTTTATAATTTTCTTTAGTAAGTTTTTTTTGGCCAGATCCGTTAAATAAACCTATTATAAACACCTCCTTAAAAAATATGGCATGTCAAGTTTGACATGTCAAAAATCTGTTAAAATACAGAGTATTGTTAGGTATAATTTACAAGTTATGATTTTTCAATTAGGGAAACGCTATCATAAGTAGAATAGCTACCTGAACTTCTGCACATCCTACTATCATATGCGCTGTACCTCCGGCAACATCACCAGTTTGATATTTGTATTTTCCAATTCTGAAATTTTTACCTGCATCCCTTGAAAGAGTATTTATAACTTCACCTACTTCATCATATTTATCGTCATCATCATCGTCATCACCGCCAATTATTGGTCCTATTGCACTCAAAGTAAGATAGGGTTTCTTTGATAATTCATCTTTTTGCATATCACTGAGTGATTTTTCACTTTTACGTTTATTATATTGGTCAAGATAGAATTCTGTTAGTCCTGATATTTTGCCAAGTTCACTGTCTCTTTTGATTTGATACTGTTTATAGATCTGTTGATCTTTTAAGATAGTTGGGTTTGAAGTAGTGGTAAATGTTTTGTACTCCCAGCCTGTAGGAGTGGCTACATAAAGACTATATGTATATGTGGGTGGTGTGTATGGGATATGTACTGGGTGGATGCTTCGTGTGGTGTAACCGTGTGGATATGAGTAACTATAGCTATAGCTATAACCACCACCTCCCACATGAATTGGGGAGTAGTTATTATATGAGGAACTAGAGTGATGATTGTTTTGACTGTTCCAGATACTATTTCCTATTAGGTATCCGGATATGGCTCCCATTGCCACTATTGCACCTCTTTGAACCCATGGTTCCCATATTGGAGCTGTTTCTATTATTAAAGCTCCTGCAGCAATAAGAATTGGGATAAATGTGCCTTTAATTTTCTGCATTTGTTCATTAGCTAATATTGTACCGTTAAATGTGTTGTTAGTTGAATTATTGGTTATAATTAGTGCATATCCTGTGTACATTGCTGTGAAATCTTCTATTGTCATGTTGATGTTTCCAAATGCGGAATCTGCTAGATAAACTGTAGTATTTGTAATGCTGTTTATAACACTGTAATGAAGTCCATTTGCAGTAATTAGAAGCACTATGTAATTAAGTTTAAGCTGATCCACTGATAGTATCATACCTGTTGCATTTAGACCTTTAGATTGTGCTGCATGTACCAAACCATACATGCTGGTTCCAGTTTCGTCTGTCCCTGCTAGATTTGCAAGTTCATCCTGTGTTGCATTGATTCCCATTTTATTTAAGACAGTGGCGAGACTTGCAGGTCCACAATCCCAAATGTTACCTTGTATCACAACTCCTGTAGTGTCTATTTGTTGTATATCTGCAATTGAATTGTTTGTTATAGTGTTTCCAGATGTTGTAGTGCTAGTTGACTCGTAGTAACTGATTCCTACTTGATTATTTGTTATATTGTTTCCTAATATGGTAGTGCTGGTTGAGTCGAAAAGAGATATTCCAATATTGTTGTCTGTTATATTATTTCCAGATAGCATGATGTTATTTGCGGTGTTGATGAAAATTCCATACCAATTACCCATTATATTATTTCCAGATACAGCACTAGTTGAATTGTAGAAACTGCTACCATACCAGTTGTTTATTATATTGTTTCCTGATATTGTGCTAATTGAATTGTATAGAATAATTCCATACATGTTATTTATTATAGTGTTCCCGGATATTATGGCACCATTTGAGTTAAATAGAGCAATTCCATTATTATTAGCTGTTATGGTGTTTCCTGTGATGTTAACGTTATTAGCATAGCCGAGTATACCGTATGAACCTACAGCACCTACCACATTAAGATTCTGTATGGTTGCCCCATTTTCAACAATGGTGAAAACACCACTAGTGGGATCTGCTGCCTGAACTGTTACATTTACTCCCGAAACTGGTTTTATTGTAATTTTTTTGTAAACAACGACATTTTCTATGTAGGTACCATCTGCTAGTGTTATAATATCCCCATCTAAAGTGTTGTTGCTGTCTATGGCTGCTTGTATGGTGGCAAATGATTCACCTGTCCTTGTATTGGTTACTCCAAGTGTAGTAACATTTGTTATGTTTATTGGTATTGTAATTGTCTGGTTATCTAACGTTGCAGTAATATTGGCGCTGCCTGCTGCTGTGCTGTTAAGTGTTGCAACTGCTTTACCATTTTTGGTTGATACGGTAGTGTCTATGGTTCCAAATGTTGTTGTGAAGTTTATTGGTATATTATCTGGAAGAGTATTATCTGAAGAGTTTCCATTAGATGATTTATTATTGTTGTATGTGTCTTCTCCATGATTATTGTGGGTTAAATCTGCTGTTATTGTGTAATTGTAGGTAGTACCATTTCTATCTGAACGATCACAGGAGCTTGTTAAGTTAAGTACAAGCCATGGGTCATAAGTAACGTTTCCTCCAAGTATGTAAATATCACTTCCGCTGGTTGATGAGACTACTGGAGTATTTGAGCCCCACCAGTTATTTGTAGCATCTACGATTCCATTACCTACCTTATAAAGTCCATATCTGCTATTTGAGACAATACTGTTGAAGTTAATATGAGCAGATGAATTGCTGAGATGAATTCCATCCACATTATTGTTTGATATTACGTTATTAGAGATTGTGTTATCATTTGAATTGTTGATACTGATTCCATCTATGCCATTGTTAATCAGATTGTTACCAATGATTGTATTGTTATTTGAACCTGCATCTATAAGAATACCGTTTGCAGTATTGTTTAGTATATCGCTGTCTAAAATCTGATTATCCGTAGAGTTACAGATGTATATCCCATTACTATTGTTAAATATGATACTGTCTAAGATTATATTGCAATATGATCCGTTGATGTATATACCTGCATTATTTGTAGATCCTCGTATAATAAGGTCCTGTATGATTGAACCGCTTCCATCTGTAGTTATTGTGAAGACTGGTAGATTTGGATTTGCAGCTTGAACAGTTACCTCTACTATAGGTGTAGACATTATTTGAATTCCCTTATTAACCACAATATTTTCTGAAACTAAGGCTTTTCCTATTCCTATAGTGTTGCCGCTTACTGTATCATTATCATCTATGGCTTCTTGCACACTGTTAAATATTTTATTGCTCTGGTAATTGTATATTGCATTTGGATTTGAAACCGCTATCCAAGGAGTTATTGTGAGATAACTCGGTAGAGTCTCGTTATTGGTGTTGTAGAAGTTTAAAATTTGCGCATACATATAGACCTGGGATTGGAAGCCCATGTGAGCTCCGAGACTGGTTTGATATGCGTAGTTAGGTGCTGCTCCGTTGGAGTCCATATAACTTTTAGTGTATTGTGCTATGGACATATATTCATCATATGTCATATCTCCACTTACTATGTCTTCTGTGGAGTTTGTTGCATTTCCAACACTTCTAAGAATGATTGAAGTATTTAAGTATCCTTCCATGTTTAACAGTGCTGTGGTTGCAAGTTTTAAGAACTGAGGCATGCTTATCTGCTTTCCAGCAATTGTTACGCTATTTGGAAGCGCATGGTTTGATTCTATGTAAGATTTCACTGCTCCTGATACGTTATTTATTTGATCTACACTTAAAAATGTTGTATTTGAGTTAGAAACGATTGACCATGGATTTACTGTGATATAATCTGGTAAAGTTTCGTTGGTATTGCTGTAGGAATTTAATATTTGGGCATATGTGTAAACTAGTGATTCATAGCGGATAGTGCTTCCGGTACTGGTTTGTGTGGCATAATTAGGTGCCCGCCTATTGGAATCCATGAAAGAATTAACACGTTTTGCAATGTCTAAATATTCTACGTATTCCATATCTTCACTTGTAACATTTTCTGAAGGAGTAGATGCACTTTCATAACTTCTAGGGATGAATGATGTACAAAGAATTCCTTGCATATTTAACAGTGATTCTGTTGATAGTTGCAGGAATTGAGACATGGTCACTTGTTTTCCAGCAATGGTTACACTGCTTGGAAGTGCATGATTGGTTTCTATATATGACTTTACAGTGCCTGCGGCGCTATTTATCTGATCTGCAGTGAAAAATACAGTATTCGTGTTTGAAATAACTGACCAAGGGTCAACTGTAACATTTTGAGGTAAATAACCAGTTGAATTGTGATAATCTAAGAGTTTAGAATACGTGTAAACTAATGATTCAAAGCGTATGTTTCCAAAACTGGCTATTAAGTAGTTAGGTGCTCGATTATAATTAGGGTCATCCATAAAAGTTTTAATACGGCATGCAAAATCTATATACTCTGACATGTTCATATTTTTGCTTGTAATGGTTTCTTCTGGATTTAAAGCAGGATCATAACTTTTAAAGATAGTTGCCGCGTTAGAATATGCGTCAATGTTTAATAATGTCGTGGCTATCATTCTTAAAAACGAAGGCATATCCACCTGATTATTAGATATTGTAACATAGCTTGGAAGTCTGTGATTAGATTCTACAAATGATTTCACTCTACTTGCCGCATCATCTATTTGATCTATACTGTAAAACACAGTATTTGCATTTGAAACAACAGACCATGGATCTGTTACAATAGAGTAAGGCAGTACATCGTTTGTGTTGTATGAATCCAGAATTTCTGAGCATATGTAAATTATGGATTCGTAGCGTATGTTTCCTAGACTACTTGAAACATAATTAGGAGCTCGTCCATTGGAATTCATAAATGAATTCACACGTTTTGCAATGTCTTTATATTCTGTGGAGTTAATAATTCCACTTGTCATGGTTTCTGAGGGTGATGGTGCGCTTCCATAAGTTCCAGGGATAAGCGAAGTATTAAGAGTTCCTGCAATGTTTAATAAGGCTTCAGTAGCTAATTTTAAGAATTTAGGCATGCTTATCTGCGTTCCGGAGATAGTGACACTACTTGGAAGGGCATGATGGACTTCTACATAATTTTTTACTGTTCCTGCTGCGTTAGTTATGCTGTCTATAGTAAATGCGTTGGTAGTGTTGAAATTGATTCCCCAAAGTGCAAAAGAATTGCCTGCCAGGTCTGTGACACTGCCTGTATGCAAAGTGAGAGTGTATTTATTTGCTGTTAGGAGAGTAGTAGGTGTTATTGTTAAAACTCTGCTACTAATAAATGTAGTAAATGGTATTGCTGTTCCAGCATTGTTTTTAAGTTCTATCCAGAGACTTCCTGCTTTTATAGGTTCACTGAATGTAACTTTAATCACTTTGTCTGATGGTACTTTCACTGCACCATTAGCCGGGTCTACAGATGCAACGGTTGGTGCTGTTGTGTCAAGGGTGTAAGTTTCACTGTAGATAAGGCTCCAATTATTATTTGAATCAACAGCGGAAAATTTGAGAGTTGTTGTATTGTTAAGTACTATTGGAGTTGTGTATTCAATTTGGGTACTGCTTGTTTGTGGATTTGAACCATCTATGGTGTAATAGATTGTTGCAGTACTGTTAGGGTCAGTATTAGTCAAAGTGACGGTTTTTGATGTGTTAAATGAGATTCCAGTCGGATTAGCAGTTACAGTTGGAGTTGTAGGTTCTGTTGTATTTTGATCTAAAGTATCTAATGCATCTATCATAGCGTTTGCATCAGATGTTTTTTCATCTACGGAATCATAGAAGTATGTTTCGTAGATCATTGTGGTTATTCCTTGATTTTTAATTGGCTCTGTGACATATTGAGTACTTGTAGGGTTTGGAGGACTGTAAATCACTAAAAATGGCATCTGACTGATTATGTCACTGGCATAGTTTGTAGTTGTAGTAGTGTTTGAAATCAGATATAAGAACCTGTAATAAGTGTATCCACTGTCTGCACCATGATTTTCATGGCAATCTAAGACCAGTATGGGGTTTTCGCTTGCCACATCTGGAACTATAAATTCTTGAGCTAATAATTGCCCGTTCATCCTTCCCTGGCTGTAATCATCGGCATCCTGGGTTACATGAACATAATATAGAACATATCTTTTACTGAGATCTGATGACTTGTTTATAATGGCATTGTAGATTGCAGTGTGTATTCCATTTTCCTGTGGGTGTACGCCAATTATAATAACTATGGTCTGGTTGGAGTTTGGATTTCCGTAAAATTCTTTTTCTACATAACCATAGCTGGTGTTGCCTATTACATAACTTGAAACATTTGCCCATGGCTCCACTGTGACATTGTCTGGTAAAGCACCATTTAGGTTGTAAGAGTTCAAGATTTGTGAGTACATATAAACCAACGATTCATAACGGATGGTGCTTCCTGTACTTGTTTGAGTGGCATAGTTTGGTGCCCGACCGTAAGTGTCCATATATGACTTTAAACGACCTGCAATATCCAAATATTCTGTTTTATCTATTTCTCTGCGTGTAATAGTTTCTGAAGGGGATGGTGCTGTATCGTAGCTTCCAATAGGGATAGCTACATTTGAATTATTGTTGATGTTTATTGTTGCAGTAGCTAGAAGTTCTAAGAATTGTGCCATGCTCACTTGAACTCCAGAGATATTAACACTACTTGGAAGGGAGTGATGGGTTTCTATATAACTTTTTACTGTTCCTGCTGCGTTAGTTATGCTGTCTATGGTAAATAAGCTGGTGGTGTTGAAATTGATTCCGCAAAGTGCAAGTGGGTTGCCTACCATGTCTGTGACACTGCCTGTATGCAAAGTAAGGGTGTATTTATCTGCTGTTAGGAAATTGGTGGGTGTTATTGTTAAAACACTACCATTAATAAGTGTAGTAAATGGTACTGCTGTTCCAGCATTGTTTTTAAGTTCTATCCAGAGACTTCCTGCTTGTATTGGTTTGTTGAATGTGATCGTGATTATTTTATCTTCAGATACATTAATCTCGCCATTAGCTGGATCTGACTCTATAATAGTTGGTGCTGTTGTGTCAATGGTGTAAGTTTCTGTTTGTATTGGGCCCGTATTTCCTGCTGTATCACGAGCATAGTACTTCAAAGTCGTTACTCCTTGGCCAAGACTCAATGTAACACTGTTAGCCTGATTATTCCATGTAGAACCATTATTCAAACTGTAATATATTAGGGGATTTGTGTCAAGATTATCTGTTGCAGTTAAAGTTACTGATTTTGTGGTGTTATAAGTTCCGCTTGGAAGATTTGCAGTTGCTGTTGGTGCTGTTGTGTCAATAGTATAAGTTGCAGTTTGTGTTGTACCTTGATTACCTGCTGTATCACGAGCATAGTACTTTAATGTTGTTATTCCTTGGTTAAGGTTCAATGTAATGCTGTTAGCCTGGTTATTCCATGTAGAACCATTGTTAGTACTGTAATAAACTTTTGGGTTTGGGTCATGGCTATCTGTAGCTGTTAATGTCACACTTTTGGTAGTATTATAAGAACCCGAAGCGAGGTTGTTGCTTATGCTGGGAGGAACATTATCTATTATTACACCTGTGGAATCTACACCGGTATAATAAACCACTGAAACGTAATTTGGTAGGTATCCATTATCTTGATAGAAATTTACTACTTTAGAATACGTGTAAACAAGTGATTCATAACGAATGTTTCCTAAACTACTGGACGCATAATTAGGCGCCCGACCATTTGTATTTATATAATTATACACATTATTTGCAACCGTAACATAATCAGCTTTATACAAGTTGCCTGTCGCTGATCCTGAAGGACCAGTAGGACTATTCACACTGCTTATATTTACAGGCGCTGTAGAACCTGAATTAAGCTGCACTGTAGTCTTAGTAACCGTCTTTAAAAAAGAGGCTGCACTACTATTCTTATCAGATACTTCTACATAACCGGGTATGTTACCATGGGCTTCCGTATAGTTTTTAACTCCTTCTGAAGCTAATTCTGTTTCAGTGAGATTTAAACTCGCTGCTGAAACAACTCCCATAAATAGGGCTAATACCATACAGAAACTCATTAATATTAAAATTCTTTTAATGTTTTCCATAATTCACCTCATTGTCTGGTGATATTATTTTGTCATATTTTTAAGGATCCATTACCTAAATTTAATAATATTATTAAATTAAGTAATATTAAGGCTGTAAATAGATTCAAACTTATTTTTTTCACGTAATTTATACCGCCCCCTTTTTCTTCCAAATTGTAAATAAAAAAAGTCAATTATAACCTTTTTATCTACAATTAACCTACAAATAAGAGTTAAAAAATAGTACATATAAACTTATCGTATTAAATCAAAAAAGCAATAGATATAATAATCTTTTATAGCATTTAAAACGTTTTAATCAAGCTTTATATTTATTAAGTATAGCCATTATCTGCTTATTACCATAATTCATACTTTAACTAATAGCTTAATTTATTTCAGAATATAGTGAAAGA
Organism: Methanobacterium sp.; assembly: GCF_038562635.1. Taxonomy (NCBI): domain Archaea; kingdom Methanobacteriati; phylum Methanobacteriota; class Methanobacteria; order Methanobacteriales; family Methanobacteriaceae; genus Methanobacterium; species Methanobacterium sp. The sequence goes on from NZ_JBCFBO010000002.1 coordinate 115,805, forward strand.
TATTTAGACTTTTAAGCTAATATTGAGGTTAATAAAGATAAAAGAACTTATTTAACCGTAAAATATAAAATAAATCAAATTTAGCAATAGTTTTATTGTTTAATAAGTTTATTTAAATTTTTTTTTTGAATATATAATCATAATTTTCATAGAATTTAACTATAAATAAGTATGACTATCCCAAAAACAGAATATTAACAAATTATTTGAATATATACAATTAACAGGAATTATTACATTCTAAATTAGATAGTAAAAGTACTTACAGAGATAATAATTCAAATAAATTCGTTAAAAATAATAATCAAAAGATTAATACTTAATACTCTATAATTTAAACAAATAAAGTTCATTACATTCCACAAGTACTAAAAATCCTTTTTAGAAGGTAAAAAAGAAAATTCTCTAAACAAAAACATTAATAAACATTAAGAATATACTTACCTTTTCCGGCTTAATATTTAATTATAAACAGTTTAATCTCATTTAAGACTTTATAATATAACTAAAAAGAATTAGTATAAATTAAAATATTTATCAAAAAAAATTAAGCACTAACTAATTATTCTTTCAGACTCTTACAAATATAACGAATATTCAACTTTTTAAACTGATAACTTACTAAATTTATAAATTTGATATAAAGTAAAGTTTCATCAAATAATTGAATAAAGTCTTCCCTATTTAAAACTTATTTAATAGATTTTATAATGATAAATCGATTAATAAAAATTATTTAACGCTTTTTTTAAATTATAATCCATTTATAGACATTTTTAAATGAATTAGTTAACATTAACGAATATTTGTGATTTTTTTCAAAAATTTTAAATAATTAAAACCCCCATATACTAACTAATTAACAAATATACTACTTTTATTTTAATTACCATGCAAAATAACGCTATAAATGTACTCTACAGATGAGTAAGTGTACTATAACGAATTAAAAATAACATCTTGAATTATTTGTTCAATTTTAAAGTCAAACAGTATTTGTTCAAAATTTAATAACAATTTACTAACTACAAATTAGAGAATAAATGGAAGATTATATTATACCATAATATTTACAACTAAAATGAAAAGGCAATTAATCATCTAGTATTTGCTAGAAACTAGAGAATAAAGGTGAAGATGAATATATCCTGTAGATAATTATAGTTATAAACATTATTAGAAGGGGTATTGAAACTATGTTGAGGTTGCGCATCAAAATTCCCACTTTACGCCGGTTTGAGATCTCTCCACGTATTATATTTCTAAGTGAAAGGAACAGTAATAAAAAAAGCACTGCTACAATACTGTAATCCATTATTTGACTCATTGTTACATTGGTTGTTGTGCCAGTGATAATTGATATCATATTTTTTCCTCTTTTTATCTTTAAAACATTTCATTCGATAATCACATTATATCCATTTATAATAAAAACGGCAGGATGATGAAAAGAATAACATTACAAATACCATGGGAAACGCTTATCCCCAGTATACTGCGCGTTTTTTGGAATATATACCCATAAAAAATTGAAATTCCAAAAATAAAGAGCAAGTCCATGGGAGAGTTCCAGCTGATATTAAACCCTACAAAAAGTAAGGAAGTAAAAATAATCCCCCAAACTTTCCCTATAATATTTTCAGCGTTCCTCTGGATAATTCCCCTAAATACCAGCTCCTCCAGTAATCCTGTAGATATTATCACAATTGAACCTACAAAAATCACATTTACCGGGCTTAAATTGGATATAAGAGCAATGGGCTGAAGTATCAAATATTCCACAAACCCAAAACCAATTCCTGTAAGACCTACCAGTAGCTGTAAAGGCAAATTCCTCGCGTTAAGTCCAACCATTCCCTTGCTTAGATACTGACTCTGCATTAACATCCACACAGCAACTAAAACCGGTACTGACATTAAAACCAACCAGTAGAGAGGTTCTAACTCCATAACAGGTATACTAAGGCTCATAATTCTAATTAAAGGTAGTAAAATCATGGCCTGTAAAAGGTATGAAAATTTAATTGATTTAGTCAATGTAGAATCAATTACCAGGCTTATAATTAAAATTACATGTAAAATAATCCCCCAGGAGGTCATGTAGTAAGTAGTCACCAGTTCTGATAGTATAAGTATCAAAATATAACAAATTAAAGTCAAAAATTGCGTTTTTGTAGGTTTAATACCCTCAATCTCATTTAGCAGCCTTTTAATATGTACCTGGTTTATAAAAAACTGAGCCACATCTAATGGCAATTCATCGATCTTCTTATGGACATCCAGTGCATCTTCTATAGATCCTTCAGCCAGATAACAACCAGAAATCCTGTTTAAAATATTCCTTTCCATCTCCCAATTCCCAATTACCTGAAAGTTTTCTAAGGACTGTTGATAAAATTTACGTGCTTCCGAATACACTCTCGCACTTTTCCAAAGGTTACCCATAGATTCAAGAGTAAAAGCTTCCCCCCATGTATCATCTTCATCATGAAAAAGTTTAAGGGCAAGATTATAATTCTCCATAGCTTTACCATGGTTCATGAGATCCCTATAAATATCTCCAATCCTCACCAGTACTTTAGCAGCCATATGGCCGTTTTTAAGCTTTCCAAATTGTTCTAATAAATTATTATAATTTTCAAGTAACCTATATGAATTTTTATCATTGCTACCATCGCTCATTTTGTCCATCTTCCATTTCTCAAGTAGAAACTAAAAATATGTAGAAAATCACCAGGGTCTATGTTTAAACCTAGTAATTCATTATATCTAATAAAAACTTCTTTAAATGGACTAACCACCTTTATGAATGGGTGTTTATGTGAAAATCTACTTCTTATTTTTAAATTAAACTCAAAATAGCATTTTATGATTAAATTGAGCGACAATCTGAATATTTTACAAATAACTGCAAATAACACTGAAATATTATTTTCTGCACAGATTATATCATTTATGTTAACCACTAATCTCTATGAATGTCATTTAGGGCTTGAATGTTTGGGGATTCTTTTATTTGTAATGTTCCTGGCTTCAATTCTAAGTATCTTTGAAGATCCAGATTTAAACATTATTTTCATCCATAAATATGATTCATTTATGGATCCACTAAAATTTTACACCGTTTGATGCCTGTGGGGAGTAGGAATGAACACTGCAAAACGAATTTTTAAAAATACAAGCATCCTTTTTATCGCTCAAGTTGTTAATTATATTCTGGCTTTCTTTTACACCATTTATTTGGCCCGTTATCTGGGGGTATCTGGTTTTGGTGTTTTAACATTTGGGATATCTTTTACCACAATTATGGGAGTAACAGCCGACTTAGGGCTTTCTATACTGGCAGTAAGAGAAATTGCAAGGGATAAATCTATTTCTTCAGGCTATACTGGAAATCTTATTGTAATCAAACTGGTTTTGAGTTCCATTACAATGGGCCTTATTGTGTTATTTATGAACTTATTTAACTGCCCTTCCCAGACTATTCAGGTGGTTTATCTTCTGGCGCTCTGGATGCTGTTTACATCATTTACTCAGCTCTTTTATTCAGTATTCCAGGCATATGAAGAAATAGAATACCAGTCCATAGGAACAATTTTATACAGCATTCTGCTGTTTTCAGGGGTATTTTATGGAATATTCAACAATTTCAGTATAGAGTGGTTTGCCCTAATCTATTTGATAGTAAGTGGAGTGATTCTGACTTATACTGTTTTTATTCAGATTACAAGGTTTCCAAGGCCCAGTTTACAGGTAAACTGGAATTTTTGGAAGTCCAAACTGACCTTAGCTTTGCCTTTATCCATTGCTTTAATTTTTTCTACCATCGCTTTTAGGGTAGACACAGTTCTACTTTCATTATTTCAAGGTTATCTTGTGGTAGGATTATATACAGCTCCATATAAAATAATAGAAGTACTGCTTTTTATTCCCAGTGTTTACAGTGCTGTTATATTTCCAGTACTCTCCAGATTTCATGTTTCTTCTAAAGAATCCTTCCAATTAATTTACGTAAAATCTATCAAATATATGATTATTCTGGGCCTGCCCATTGCAGCTGGAATCACCATTCTATCTAAGGATATAATTCTGATTCTTTATCAATCTGCATTTTCAGGGTCTGTAGTGGCGCTTCAAATTTTAATCTGGACTGTCCCTCTTTTACTTTTAACTACAAGCTTTGGGATAATTTTAATATCCATGAATAAACAGGTTTTAGCAATTAGACTTACGTTTATTTACATGATTTTTAATATAGGAGTTAATCTGGTGGTAATACCTTATTTCAGCTATTTAGGTGCTGCAGTTGTAACAGTACTTACAGAATTAGTAAATTTTATCATGCTTTTCTACTACCTGTCCAAGTTCATCTGCAAAGTACCTCTCCACCGACTAATTTGGAAACCCGCCTTAGCAACAGTTATTATGTCCTTATTCATGATTTCAGTGCATTTAAATATATTCATCACAGTTTTACTCGCTACTATTATATATTTTGCTCTTTTAATCCTCTTTAAAACATTTTCTAAAGGAGACTATAACATAATCAGAAAATTAGTAGAAAAGGGATAAAATGAATTTTAAAACTATTGAAGTGAAAATAGAGAATGAAACACATGACAGCAAATTTAAATTGGGGGTCATGAGAGAATATTTTAGAATCCCAAATAATGTTGCAGTAATCGCCGCCATAAATGGGAATATTTCTGAAAATAATCTTGTTCAGGTTTTAAAGAAAGTTGCTAAAATGCACCCACTTACAGGGGTTCGTGTAGTTATTGACAGCAACCAAGATGCATGGTTTACAGAGGAATGTGATGCACCCTTACCACTTAAAGTTACCCGTAGAAAATCTAACAGGCATTGGATAGATGTACTTGAAAATGAACAGAAAATACCCTTTGATTTTGAGAAAGGTCCTTTAATTAGATTTATACTTCTAAAATCAGGTGAAATTTCTGATCTTATCGTTATCTGCCAGCATTCAATCTGTGATGGTCTTTCACTTGCCAACATTATCCAAGATATTATGTTTCTATTAAATAACCCTGAAATCAAAGTTAAAAGGATAGATCCCGTTTTACCAGTGCCGGCCAATTTCCCGGCAGTACCTCTGCAGGTTAAATCAAAGTTATTGAAAAATAAGCTAATAATGAGAAGAGTTAACAGGAAATGGGATAAACAGCAAGTATTATTCGATGATGTGGATTACCATGATATCCATAAGGCTTACACTCAAAAATATAAACATAGAATAATTGTAGAGGAATTATCCCTGTCACAAACGTCTGATCTGGTAGAATGGTGTCATAAAAATCATGTAACAGTTAATTCAGCATTATCTGTAGCATTTCTTGCTGGAAGACGTAGTATTCGTGGTGAATCCAGTGATAACAACCACACAATACAAATTGCTGTAAATATAAGAGACCGATTTAAAAAACCTGTTAAACGAGTTTTTGGACTTTTAGCCAGCGGTATTAAATTTGAATTTGAATATTTACCAGAGAAAACATTTTCAGATAACGTAAGTTTATTCCACCAGAAAGTGCAGCATGAACTAAATGGAAATAAAATTTTAGAACCACTTATTGGATATTATATCGACCCTACACTTGTAGACGGAATTAACTTTGCAACCTACGGCAGATGGTTAACTGATGAGTTCAGCAGGTATGAAAAACTATCCGGGTTTATAAAGAACAAATCAAATAAAGCAGTAGCTATATCAAATCAGATGGTAAATAACATGCCTGGACTGATGATATCAAATTTAGGGGCAATTAAAACCCAAAAAGGATATGATTCTCTCAAACTTGACCATTTATATTTTGTTACTTCATCTTCTCCTTTTTTAGACATTGTTGCTGGCGTGGTAACTGCAAGCGGGAAATTAACGCTGACCTTAAATTATATGGAAGATGATACTTCAAATGACTTAGGTATAAAACTGGAAAAAATAATGCATAAAAGTATTGGACATTTAACTGAAGCTGTAAAACAGGGATAAATTCAGATTCGAATAAAAAAAAAGAAATTTTTTAGTTAATATAATCTAAACGTATTTTCAGGTTATTTTGCAATTTTTCCAGCTATTCTTTTTGGAATAGTCTTAACAGTAAGTAACATAAAAGTTAAGGGAGTAACTACCGGATAAATTATATTAAACCTGTTTAAAACATCATTTTGAGTGCCTATCATAAACGGAATTATGCAGGTTTTGTAGAAAATATTTTTCAAGGCTTTGTAGGATAATCCGCTGCCATACTCTTGAAAGAGATAGATACATAGCACTAAAGAATCATGATACCATCCTTTTATATCTGTTATTTCTCCAAATGAAGCGTTGTCTCCATGTAAACGGTATTTTGAAAGTGCCTCCATCATATAATAAAATTGGTATTTATAGGCTAAATCTGCGTAAAATTGGGTGTCATTCAGGTACTTCAAATTTTCACTGTATCTCATATCATGGATATTTTCTCTTTTCATAATAATACCCGAACCAGAAAGCCATGAATTAACAATCTCCTCAAATACATATCCATGAGGAGTGGCGTTTTTATATTTTTCACTGGTTATCTCGCCGGTAAGGTTTGAATTGGAGTCGATTATTGCAGAGTTACACCATACTACTAAATTTTCATCTGCCTCAAGGATTTTCAGCTGTTTTTCCAATTTTTCACTTGCCCATACGTCATCTGAAGCTATTAATGCAATGTATTTTCCCGTTGAGTTTTTTATACCTTCATTTATGGTCTTTGCAATGCCCAAATTTTCCCTATGGAATATTTTCTTAATTCTATTATCTTTTTGGGCGAATTCATCAATTATTTGCTGAGAATTATCCCTAGATCTATCATCTATAATAATTAGTTCCAGGTCCCTGAAAGTTTGCCCTAAAACGCTTTCAATTGCTTCAGATATGAATTTTTCATGATTATAAGAAGACATTATTACGCTGACAACTGGCAATTTCAGTCACCTTTACCTTTTAAACAATCTGTAACTTTTAAAATTTCTTCGTAGCTCATCAAGGGATGCAATGGCAGTGATAATATTTCATTGCATATTTTATCAGTTGTCTCTATCTTAAAATCATTAAAATTCAAATATGCCTTTTGCTTATGAACAGGTATTGGATAATGTATTTGAGGGTGTATATCGTTTTGAAGGAGTTTCTTTTTTAGATAATCTCTATTCTTACTCCTTACTACATAAAGATGGTAAGCATGTTTTGCAAATCGATTTTCAACAGGTGTGATAATGTCAGAATCCTGCAGAAGTTCTGTATATATCTCAGCATTCTTCCGCCTGCTTTCAATCCATCCTTCCAGGTGTTTTAACTTAGTTTGAAGAATAACAGCCTGTAATTCATCTAACCTGCTGTTAACTCCAACAAAATCGTGGCGATACTTCTCTGACTGTCCATAGTTTCTCATCTGAATCAGTTTTTCTTTAATTTCTTCGTTATCCGTGACTACTGCACCACCATCTCCATAAGCCCCTAAATTTTTAGTAGGATAAAAACTAAAACAACCCATATCCCCCATACTACCTGCTTTTTTCCCATTGTATTCTGCACCATGTGCCTGACACGCATCTTCTATCACATGAAGACCGTAATCTTCCTTTAGTTTGCAGATAGGATCCATATCTGCAGGGTGCCCATATAAATGTACAGGTAAGATAGCCTTAGTTTTCTCAGTTATCTTTTCCTCTATTTTTGATACATCCATACAATATGTATCCTGAGTTATATCAACAAAAACAGGTTTAGCACCGCTCCTAATAATAGCATCAACTGTTGAAATGAATGTATGTGAAACTGTAATCACTTCATCGCCTTTACCTATTCCAATAGATTTAAGTGCAAGGAAAAGAGCATCAGAGCCAGAGTTCACACCTACTGCATGATTAGTACCAATATATCTGGAAAAATCTTCTTCAAATTTTTTTACTTCTTCCCCCAGCACGTAAAAACCGGATTTAAGAACTCTCTGGATATTAAAATTCAATTCTTCACTTATAGAAAGATATTCTTTTTTTAAATCAGCAAACAAAACCATAATTACATCCCCACATCTATTAAATCAATGAAAATGTCTATTCTAACCATAAGAAACATCAAAAAGCCCATCACGATCAATTTCAATTCATAAGAGTCATAAACAACAGATCTTGCCCCAAATCTCTCTTTAAAATCAATTAAACCACGGTTTAAATAATGACCATTATTTTCTGTGGATATACCAAAATCAAAATATTTTTTTTGGCAGTACTGGTTGATTATCTTATCATAGATGAAACTAGAGGCATATAATTGCATTCCCCTCTCAGTAGCTCCCTGGTACTGTGCATGGACAACATTTTCACTCTCATAAATCAACAGTCCATCTACCATTTCGCCGTTATGTTCAACTGCAAAGAGTTTTATATTATCTGGAAACTTACCTGCCAGATATTCCATTTCTTCTGCAGTATGGGTAGGATTTTTACCATACTTCTTTAGCAATTGCTCTTCTTTTAGACCCATAAAAGTATCAAAATCATAACTTCTTTTTAAGCTTAAATCCTTATTTTCAGCTTTTTTTCTGTTTCGCTTTATATTCTTATTAAATGGTATTTTAACATCCATTTTGATGGTTGATGAAACTTCCCTCTTTATTAAAGTAGCATTGTTAATAAAAAGAGCATACAAATCTTCATCAGACAGATATGAATGGTAAATATGAGGTATTGCTTTATAAAGGAGTTTTTTAAAACCCCACTCTTTTAAATATTCTTTTAATGAATCAAATATCTGCAGCATTAAATTAACGTCCATTTTTTGATCGGTTATAATGCCTCCAAAGGTCAGTCCTGCATGGCTGAACAGCGTATCACCACTACGATTTGCAGGCAATAAAGCAACAAGTTCCCCTTCTTTAAAGAAAATTAAAGAATGGTCTTCAAATCTATCAGAATGGTATTCCATGTAGTCCCTCAAAAAAAAGAACACTCCATTTTTAGAACCCTTCACAAAATTATCCCAGAGCTCTTTTTTTTCAGGTTTATATCTCTTTATTTCAACCATTTAATCACCATTAAACATCTAAATTACTATTTGTGTACATTTAGTTATAACGCAATTAAAATCCCAAAATTCAGGTTATTTAATCGCTTAAGAATTAAAATTTCTTTATTTAAAATTTAAGTAATATAATCCCCTGGTAAAGTCTATTTTAAATTATAAATTCAACTCATACGAATCATATACAGTAGATCTCGCTCCAAATCTCTCTTTAAAATCAATTAAGCCTTCATTTAAATAAAAACCGTTATTTTCTGTGGATATGCCAAAATCAAAGTACTTTTTTTCTGAGTACCGTTTAATAAGCTTATCAAAAAGTAAGCTTGGAACATGTAGATCCATTCCCAGTTCATTAGCTTCCTGGTACTGCGCATGGATTACATTTTTATTTTCATATATTACCATTCCACCAATCATAGTCCCATTCTGCTCAGCTGCAAAGAGTTTTATATTATCTGGAAACTTACCTGCCAGATATTCCATTTCAAGGGCAGTATGAGTAGGCATCAATCCATATTTTTTAAACAACTGTTCCTCTTTTAAAAGCATAAAAGTACTAAAATCATAGCTTCGCTTTAGACTCAATCTACTGTCCTGAACTTTTTTAATATTCCGCCTTATATTCCTGCTATAAGGGATCTTACAGGCCATTTCAATAGTTGATGATACTTCTCTCTTTATTAAAGTAGCGTTATTAATAAAGAGAGCATATAAATCCTCTTCAGAAGGGTATAAATGGTATATATGGGGTATTGCTTTATAGAAGAGTTTTTTAAATCCCCCTTCTTTTAAATACTCTTTTAATGAGCCAAATATCTGCAGCATTAAAGAAGTTTTCATCTTTCGATTGGTTATAATGCCTCCAAAGGTCAGTCCTGCATGGCTGAACAGCGTATTACCACTACGATTTGCAGGCAATAAAGCTACAGGTTTATTATTCTTTAAGAAAATCAAAGAATGATCTTCAAATCTATCAGAATGGTATTCCATGTAATCTCGCAAAAAAAAGAACACTCCATTTTTAGAACCCTTCACAAAATTATCCCAGAGTTCTTTTTCTTTTGCTTCGTATCTTTTAATCTCAATCATTTGACCACCATTAGCAGACTATAAGTTTAGAGTAGCTGGAAAAGATTTATTTTAATTAGTTGCTTTTTATTTATTTGGCTTCTAAATCCTCCAGTGCAGCTTCTTTAAAATTTGAGTAACTTCTAATATAATCATCCTCATTAAATGATTCAGATGCTAAAACTAAGCATACAGATCCTGAAGAAAAGTTATCCAGTTCACGCCATACCATCTTAGGTATGTAAAGACCATAATAAGACCTATTCAAATGGAAACGTTCTTTATTCTGGCCATCATCCAGTATAACATCAAAACTACCATTTGCTGCAATAATAAACTGCTCTAATCCCTTATGTGCGTGACCCCCTCTACTTTCTCCCCCCGGAACGTCATAAAGATAATAAACCCTTTTAATTTCAAAGGGCACATGCTCAACCTGTTCAATAAATGTCAGATTACCCCTGTTATCTTCAATTTTAGGGAGATATATTATTCTACATTCTGATATTCTCGGTTCTTTAAACATTAAACCACCTGCTTTGTTTTTATTCTTTAATAATTTTAAATGCAATTTTTAAATGTTTTAATCATTATATGCTCTTAAATAAAATTTTAGAGCCCACATAATAAACTATACCTAATTTACCAATAATTATAAACCTCATCATAAACTTTTAAAGTTTCCCAAGCTGTTTTTCTCCAATTAAATCTTTCAGCCCGTTTTAAACCTTTTTTAATAAGCTCTTTCATTGTCCCATCATCAGACAGTACCCTATTAATGGCAGATGCAAGTTTTTCAGGGTCGTAAGGGTTGATTAGTTTTGCAGCATCTCCTACTATTTCAGGTAAAGAACTGCTGCAGGAAGTTATAACCGGAGTACCACAAGCCATAGCTTCCAGAGGAGGCAAACCAAAGCCGGCATATAAACAGGGATATAAAAAAAGATCCGCAGCGTTGTAAAGACCTACCAGATCATCATCAGAAACCACTCCCGTGAAAATCACATGATCTTCAAGACCCAAAGTAGTTATAATGTGGAATATCTCTCCAGCCCGGTCTACAGCGCCTCCGACCATCACCAATTTATGTTCTAAACCGTCTTTTCGTGCCAGATAATATGCTTCAAGCAGGCGCGGAATATTTTTTATTGGGTGCAGACCCCCTACAGATAAAATAAATCTATGGGGCAGCCTGTATTTTTCCTTAATTTCCGCCAGTTGTCTGGAGTTTAATGGCCTGAAATTTTCGTCCTTTCCATTATAAATTACTTCTATATCCTCCTCTGGAACATTGAGGTATTCCATGATGTCTCTTTGGGAATTATAAGATACTGTAATTATTTTATCAGCTTTACTAATGGTTTTTTTAAGGAGCAAACGGTGCAGCATTACATCTCCCCTCTTAAAAAGATTTGGGAAGAGCAGCGGTGTCAAATCATGCACAGTGATTACCTTCCGAAAGGGCTGGTTAAAAGTAAATGGCCCCAGCTCATAGGGGTCATGAACAACATCCAGATTATATTTCTTCAACTCTCGAGGTAATGTGAAGTGTCTCCAGAACATATAACTTCCCCACCCCTTTACAAATCGGTTTTTAGGGATAATAATCTCACTATTTTGACTGTAAATATCTAAATTATTCTTTAAGTAATGTATAAGATGGTAATTATTCTCATTATCCATTTTACCCAGATTTTTCACAATTTGATTGGTGTAAACGCCAATTCCACCATTATACTCGTCTATAAAGTTACTAACAATACCTATGTCCATAATTAACCTCCAGTTAGATTTGATTTATCCACGAACCGCTGATCCGTAGATATATGAACCTCCATCATCGTATATCCTGAACCGTTCACTGAGTATTTCATCAGGCGGCCGATAGCCTTCATTGATCACTATGTTGGCCCCTGCCATTTGAGATATCAAGACCTTATTTCTGGCAATATTCACGGTCCCCAAAAATATGTAGGACGTACTGTTGACCAGATCAAAATATGCAGGGATCTCCATACAGGAAACCATGCTGTTTAAAACACTGGCCCTATTTTTATCAGCGTAAATATCAGTACCATTATAAGAATATTTTTGTAACCATTCGCCACTTGTTACCTCTCTTTGATCGAATTTAGGGAAATCACAGGTGGTGCTAAGAGCAATAGAAGTAACATCAGCCCTATCTAAAATTTGGTATGTAAAACCAGTGTCAAAAAACAGGAAAACCACCAGAAAAATGGAGATCACCGTAAATAAATTATTACGGCTGATTTTTGAAAATGGTTTAAGCCTTAAAACTGGTCTAAACAAATGGAATGCCTTTATAATTCCAATTACACAAAATGGCGCTAAAATAATTAATGACATGTGATAAAGCCTGGAAGTGTTCATCTGGCTTGAAAAGAAAGGTAAAAAGACTCCTGCCATTAGCACTATAAATGCAGCTAAACTGAGGGCTTTAAATTCTTTTTTAAACTTCATCCCATCTTTTCCAAATAACAATGCAAGAATACCTACCGCTATGAATAACTGGCTGATCAGATAGAAATTCTTCTGCAGATTACGCAGAGGAGTAACCTGCTGCTGCATCACCAAGCTTAAACCCTGAGTGGCATTCGGATCCATAAAACTGTAGAGATTACCTATTATGCTACAGCCTATGTTAACGAAACTCTGGAAAATTGTGGAGTTAGAGGTGTAAATATCCCATATCAAAATAAATAATATGAATAGGGCTACAAATGGAGGGGTGATGATTATCCTGCTGTTCCCAATAACAGATCTGTAACGTTTTATTTTTGTGTTGATTTCACCCTTTTCATTGTCAACTAACTTACCCCTGGCTAAATATTTTTTAAATATATTAACTGGGTTCTTATCAATAAAATACAGGAAAATCATGCTTACTGATAAAATAAACATCATAATGTACGCTAACCCATAATGTGCTACAACAATAGACATCCCAAAAATTATGGCTAGAACTGACCTTTTTATTACATCCATCTGTTCGTTGACCATTATCATCAATACCAGAACTAACATAAGTTCAGCCACTTGCTGCCGGATTAACGATACCATTTCAGTGTAAAAAGTAAACTGTATCATAAAGAAAAATGCTGCAAAAAACGCTATACGAGGGCTGGTCTGTTTATGAAACACGTAATATAAGCCTAAAGGTGTTAATGAGAAAATAAATGGATAAACAATTTTCATTATCCAGATTAGTCCTGTGTTAATGAAGGTCGAAAAAATAGGCACCATCATCATTACACTTAGCATAGAATTATAGTTCATAGGGAGATTCTGATCCCAGAAAGAATTTGCAACAACCTGATTTGCTAAAAAGTACTCAATGTTTACATCCCATCCCCAAATATAGTTGGTAATCAGAGATTTGTGCAGTAAAAGGGAAAATGAAATTACAAATACCCATAATGAATAGTATTTAGAATTAATTTTTCCCATACCAACAAGCAGTGCCATTAAACCTATTAAAAAAATCGTCAGCATTGTTAAAATATTAAACTGATATACATTCATCATGTAAGCCCCTAAAACACTTAAAAACGGTATTAAAAGTGGAAATAGGACCTGTGATGCCATTAAATTTTTAACATTTACATGATTTGGTGGTGATTTTTTAATCACCATATCCTTTAAATTTCGTAAAATTAATTTGTACCTCCGGCCTTTATCTATCTTATAACAGATAAAATACAAAATAACAGTTAAAACATTAATAGTAACGAAAATTGATACAAAGGATAGTGGTTTATTAATTCCAAAAATAGGGTAAATTGTATTCATCAAAAATCCTACTAACATGAGGCTAGCTAGACTTAGCCCAACAGTATACAAAAGGACCTGCCCATTACGTTTTATTCCGTCTAAATCCAGCAAGCGAAGTAAAAGCATGCCCGGAACAAACAAAATAAATATAAATCCAACTACATTTTTAACAATGGGGACATTTAAACCAGCAAAATCCAGGAGAATGAATACGGAGAATACAACTTGGACCTCAGCAATCAGTGCAAGAAATTCTTTAATCCTCCAATCTTTCATACGAAAAGGGTTTTTTAGATACATTCTAAAATCCCCCATCAAGAACCTGACAGTAGATACTGTTCAACCGATTTTCCATAATTGTCCAGTTATACTTGTTCTCATAGGCTTTTCTGCCGTTATCCCCTAACCTTTTCTGCAAGCTAAGATCATTTTTTAAACGAGATACTGCCCAGATCAAAGCTTCTTCATTTCCGTAGGGTATTACCATTCCACATTTCTCTTTTCGTACAATATCTGCCATTGAGGTATTTTCATTCACAATAATTGGAATTTTAGATGCCATAGCTTCAAAAAGCTTATTTGGGCTGGCATATTTATTATTGGGAATATCTGGATCATAAAGTGCAATGGTAAGGTCCGCGCTCAGTGTCCCTTTAACTATTTCTTCATAGGGAACTCCATCTAAGTAAATGTCTATATTGTCAAATTTTTGGCTGAGCCGTATTATTTGCTGCTTATAATCTGTTTCATCACAATGCCCTCTGATACTTAGTTTTGCGCCTTCTATTTTACCAATAGCAGAAATTACAACGTCTAAACATCTTTCTTTTAGTATTTTACCTCCAATAAATACTTTAAACGTGTTTATATTGTCATCACGATAATTTTTATCAAAATTATCTTCTTCAGGGCTGTTATTTATAGTAAAAATATTTTTGTGTATACTTCCGCCTATTTGTTCAACCCTTGCTTCGTCGGCCAAAATTAGAACATCTGAAAATGGCAATAAACGTTTATCCACCTTTACAATAATATTTCGAAGTATAGATGGCATCATATCCCCATAAAAATCATATATATCATAAATTATGGGTTTATTTTTAATTTTAGCTGCAATCAGTGAAAATAAATATGTATCAAAATTTACAGCATGGACTACATCCCATTCCGATTTAAATAGCCAGAAAAAAAGGTATAAAAACCATATTGGGAAATATAATAATGAATTAATACGGCCTATTGGAGCATTAAGTCCTAAACCTTTTACATCAACTTTTTTATCGCAGGTAAACGGCCAGCCTCTCTCCCAAATGATAACTTTAACTTCATATCCACATTTTAGCAGGGTATCTATTTCCTTTCTCAGGCGAGTATCTGGATAAGATATGACCATCAAAATTTTTGATTTTTTATTTGTTTTTCCGTTTTTAAGTTGAATCATCTAAATCTACCTGTATAAAATTTCTCAAGATTTTAATGTATAAAACGCTTAAAAAATTTCATTTTTAAAACTACAATTTATTAGTAACTATGTTGCTTTTTTAAGATTATTTCGCACTGATCTCCAATTTTAAATAAATTTAAAATTGTAGTTAATGGAATAAGGAGCATATTCAAATATAAATTATGAATTAAAATACGTCTAGATTTTTTACCCCTAAAACTTTCCCAAAAATATATAAATGAACTTATAATCTGATATCTGGGGTCAGAATTATATCTTATTTCCAAAATATCAAAATTATATTTTTTAGCATATTTTTTCAGGACGCTAGTTGAAAAAAGGTATAAATGACGCGGAGTATCAAGCTGCGCCCAGTATTTTCCAAATACCTTCGAAGCCAGGGAGTCACTCACTGGCACTGCTATTATAAGATGACCCCCTGGCTTTAAAATTCGATAAATTTCTTTCATGGTCTCTGAAGGATTAGGAACATGTTCAAAAACATGATTGAGGGTAATAAAATCAAAATATTCATCATTATATTTCGCTTCTTCTAAAGTACAATTTGAAATATTTAAGCTGTAGTTTTGGGATAATTCCTGGTTGAAATCAACTGGTTCTACCCCATGAGGTTTCATTCCAAGATATTTCATGACTAAAGGGAAATAACCAATTCCACAACCAATATCCAGGTATTTACCATTTTCAACAACTTTTACAGTCCTGAAATATGATGAAAACGGTAAAAGTAAAAATCTAAATACCCTTAAAAATCCCGAGTTATTATTTTTTTGGACATAATGATACAATGTTTCAATCAATGTGAAAATTTTTCTGGAGTGAGATGGACCTTTTAAATCAGAATAAATAGAATAACCTGTAGAATAATTTTTTTTAAGCTCTTCAGGACTGGGTTGATTTAAAAATGAAAGCCCACAATTCTGGCATTGATATATCTTAAATTCTCCTCCAATTTCAGGAAACATGCGATCATGATTAGTAAAGACTAACTTATGAAGCCTGGAACCACATAAATCACAGTAATCATGCTTCATCTTTTTGTTCATGATCCATCTCCCTGTGTGTGATAAATTCTTCATCGATTATCTGGAAAAGAGAAAGATAGCCCTCTGTAATCCGGTCCCATAAATAATTATTTTTTACTCTATAGTAAACGTCATCCTTGAGCTTAAGATAACTTTGATGATGTTTATAAACTGATTTCATTTTTCTAGAGAGTTCTATTTCATTTTTAAAGTAAACTGCTGATGTTCCGCAAACTTCACGGTTAAACTGATTATCATGTGCTATAATTATATTTCTAGAAATTGCAGCCTCTAAAAGAGAAGGATTGGTTCCTCCCACTGAATGACCATGAATATATGCACAGCAGTTCTGCCGAAGCATATCCAGAAGTTTTTGATTATAAATCGATCCTAAAAATATTACTCCAGGTTGAGTGCATTCTTCTGCTATAGCTTCAATCTCTTCTTTATAATCTTTACTTGTGAAATCTCCAACTATTAACAATGGAATAGAAATTTCAGCCTGAATAAATGCATCTATTATTATATGGATGTTATTTTCTGGCTCTAATCGTGCTACCGCAAGATAATAATCTCCAGGACTAATCTCAATTGAAGTATAAGTTTTAAGAAGCTTCAATGATTCACCATTCCATGTAACTCTCTTAGGGACATCGATCCCATAGGAAAGGTAACTGGTTTTGTCCAGATATTTCGTATCCACATAATTTTTCATTGCTTGAGCATCTACAATTATTTTATCTGCAAATACAGTTGCCATATCATGATTTATCTTTAAAAGCCATCTTTCCAGTAGACTAAACTTGCTTCTCTGCCACATGACCCCGTCTATATTAACAAGAACTTGAGACCTTCTATTAAGTATCTTAGGGATGAAAAGAAACATACCCACTTCTATACCCAAAAAGTATATTAGCTGATGTTTCCTGCTTAATTTAATCAGGAAATAAATATCCGAGAGATTCTCATAAATTTTCCTTAAAAAATAATTTTTAGGCGGTTTTACAGGAAAATACTCCAGTTTGGCCCCCATATAATTATCTTTACGAGACTGCAATGGTTCGTGTTCACAGCTTACAGTGACATCATAACCATTTTTTACCAGATTTTCCGTTAATCCCTGAGCAAAAGTTTCAAAACCCCCATATTTGGCAGGAATACCACGGCAGCCTATAATTGCAATTTTCATCTTCTCACTCTTCTTGTTTTAATCCAGTAACTTAACATTCGTTTGAATATTTTAATCCCGTCATTCAATCCATTTAATTTAGGGGAATCTAATCGATTTTTATAGTTAATAGGAATTTCTAATACTCTGAAATTGTTGTTAGAAATCTTTGAAAACATTTCAACCTCTAAATCAAAACCATCGGAATCTATACCTTCCTGCAAAAGACTGTCTATCACTTTTCTTTGAAAGGCCCAGTAACCAGTGCATACATCCGAAACTTTAGAAAACAGTATGCTGGCAAAAAAACTCAACAGGCGGTTACCCACCAGGTTAAATCGACTTATAGAGCCTTTTTCGCGTTTGCCTAATAGACGAGATCCTAGAACTACATCCGCTTTACCATCCATCAATGGCTTTAAAAGTTTTTGAGCATCTTCTGGATCATATGTGTTATCTGCATCCAGCATTACTATAAAATCAGATTTTACATTCTCAAAACCTCTTTTTATAGCATGTGCTTTTCCCTGTTTTCGTTCTTTAAGTACATTGGCCCCTGATTTTTTTGCAACATACGCAGTCTTATCTTTAGAATTGTTGTCAACCACAATGACTCTTGATTTGGGATATCTGCGGATATTTTTGACCAGGGCACCAATGGACTGTTCTTCATTATATGCTGGAAGCAAAAAGGTCACATGCCTCATTGAATGATAATATTCCTCGTCAAAAACCCGGTTTACTGTTAGTTTATTGCTATATCTTTGAGAATAGAGTTCTATATCTTTCAGATAGTCTAATTCTTCAAATGATGTGTTTTTGTATAGATTTTTTGAATCCAAAGTGATCCCCTTCCATTCATATCTATACGCTCTTATAAATCGTGATATGAATATCATCAAAACATTTAATACTACTCTCATCAAAATGTCCCCATGCTTTTCATGATAGACATTCCCGCACTGTTCTGGCCAAACATTTCAATGCATCTTATAACAAATAGCAAAATCGTAAAATAGTTAGATTTTAATAGTACAGTTTATAAAAGTTAAAATTCTATATTTTTACAAATTAAAACAAAATAAACCATATAAATGGGCCAATTAAAACTTTAAATTAATTTAAAATATATTGACTATCATAATGGCTTTAAATATAGTAATATTAAAAATAGACGTGAAAATGCAACTTTTTTCACAGATTATTGTCAAAAATAGTGGTTTATAAAAACTGATAAATTGATCAATACATTTAATGAACAGTAGGGCATTTTAAAGATAGATTAAATAGTGAAAACATGTTAGACGATATATCCTCTTAATTCAAATCATAATTTTATTTTTAATTCATATTTATGGAGAAGTAGAAATTTTTTTATGTGATGATGTGATATCTATGTTTATACTTTATTAACTATCAGTAAAAAATCAGTACAACACTGGAAAATTTAAATCCATTGAACAATTCAGTATTTACGCAAAAATAGACGTTAATAAGAAATTTAACAAGTGAGATGAGCATCAATGAATATAAGTGTTCTTTTAATTAAGAATAATATAAATTATCCCTTCGAGGCGATTGTGGGATTTACTGATCTTCATCTTAAAGATATGCTTAATTTAGATGATCTTATTGATTTATTAGAATTTGATGCTTCAGAATTTGATGCTGTTTTGTTTGAAATGGAATGTTATGATACTTTTGAGAAAGCAACACTAGATAGAATCTCAAAAAAGTGGAATAAACCTGCATTGGTTATTATAACCCGTGCCAAAAATGAGGAAAAAGTTAAAGAATTAACTGATAATTATTTACTAGTAGAGCAGTTAACTCCCATATTACTAGAAAAGTCAGTTCTCCTTGCAATTGAAAAAAAGAAAGTCGATGATTTAAATTGGAAGCTTCAAAATTACGAACAACTTATAGAAGAAGACATTGAAAAAGAAGCTAATCTAACCATTGAAAACTATTCATATCTGGAAGAATATGACGATATTATAGATTTAAACCCGAAAACTGAATTTTTTAACCAGTATGATTCCGATGAATCAGAATTAAAATGGCTTGAAATTTTATTAAATGCAGTCCCTTGTGGAATCATTATTTTAGACTGCAGGGAATCACATGAATTTTTTGTAAACAGAGAATTACTCCACATGTTCGGTAATTATAACTTAGATGAGTTTAATATAGAAAAAAATTTGATAAAAATAAATAATATCAATGCACTCAACTTATACAGCCCCAATGGTGAAAAAATAGCTGATGAAGAATTCCCCTCAATCAAATCAATTATAAGTGGGGAAGATATTGAGAACTTAGAACAAGTTATAAAATACGATGAATATACCGATAAAACTGTTATGATTAACTCTTCACCTGTTTTTGATAAATCAGGGAATATAATAGCCTCCATAACAGCAATATCTGATGTATCTAAGCTGAAAAATACTGAAAGAGATTTAATAAATACAATTAAAGCTAAAAATATAATTTCAGAG
This sequence comes from Methanobacterium sp., assembly GCF_038562635.1. NCBI lineage: Archaea > Methanobacteriati > Methanobacteriota > Methanobacteria > Methanobacteriales > Methanobacteriaceae > Methanobacterium > Methanobacterium sp. The sequence continues at coordinate 135,897 of NZ_JBCFBO010000002.1, forward strand.
GAGTTTAATGATCGAATTCTAAATATTTTGCAGACCATGACCAATCTTCTGTGTGTAAACGAAGAACTGGACCAGCCTGAACAGTATAATAAATTTTATCTAAATGAAAATAAGATAAATAAGGTAGTAGGGTTGAGTTTTATTCAAAATATCCACGAACAACTCCTGTATTATGAGGATGTTAAACAGGTAGATTTTAATGAATACGTTCAGGAAATATGTTCTAAGCTTCTCCATATTTATAATGCAGAAAGTTTGGTTGATTTGAAAATCGAAGGTCATGCACCTATGAATCTAGATATTATACTTCCATGCGGCCTTATTATTAATGATATACTCAATTACAGACTTAAATCATTCACAAAAAGTGCCAAAATTAATTTAATGATTGAATCTAAATCACAGGACGGTAGAATAACTATAGAAATTGCAGATAATGGACCCCGACCTAAAGTTCCTGTAGTGAAAAATTCAGATGATTTGAAGCTTACACATGCACTATTAGAACAGTTAAGCGGAATAATAAGAATTGAGACTAATAATCAACAAACTTCATTCTTTATAGAAATATTGTACTTAGATATCAATGATATTTTAAGTTAATGAAAGTAATGTGATTATTGAGCCTTTCTATTTTTTATTTAGATCTAATTGGATTTACCTGATTTTCTAAGACTTCGCTTTTCTGAGTTTCTGCCTCAGAATTAATTGATTCATAGGTACAAAGCAATGTGCGTGAATTAGAAGTTATATATTCCTGTCCAGTTATATCTTTAATAGCTGCACAAGCAACATTTTCTACAATACAGCTTAAATATACAGAACCATCTTCCTGTACTATTAACTGAGGAAGATAAGAGTCTAATGAATCTTCTTTATCCACTATAATTTTGTGGTCATTTAATCTGTAATTCACTTTTTCAACATACTTAATATCAGTTTCAAAATACTGGACAACTGAATCTAATATTTCTTCCGGATTATCAGAATCAATATCAATTTTATCTTTAAAGATGTTCCACAGATAATTTTTTTCTTCTTCAGAAATATCAGATTTTTTACTTGTTTGGTGTGTAATCCAAAGTTGTATTGCTTCAAGTATAGCTTTCCCATACCAGCCTCTTCTAAAAGCAAATTTTATTGCTGCATTTCTACGAAAGATCAAATCAATATCTTCAGGTACCGAAATCGTAACCCTATTCATGCCCATTAATACCACCTTCAAATTAATTGACTATTTTATATTCATATATCCAACAATTGAATTAATTGTTTCATATCAAGTAATATTACTCAACTCAAGTAACAGCACTTTTCACGTTTAGAAACATTGATGAATACAATCAATATTGCTGCGTATGATCTAATTTAACGTTCCAGCATATAAACATATTGTTAAATGCGTCCCCTTTTCTATATACATCTATTAAATGTTTCTAAAAGCAACAACGCACATATATGCATATACTGCCAATATTAAGGTATTACTGATTTTTTAATACTAATTCCAAACACTATTTGTATATTAACTTATGATACTAAAGTAATAAAACGGAAGTATTACCTCTAATTTGAATAATTAGATATTAACAATCCCAGATTAAATTTTAAGAAATGTTCAAACATTTTAATAAGTTAACAAACTATTAAATTAATTATAAAAACATTCGAACAGTTATACAATTAGATGAACTATCTAATTTTTCACGTGGTTTGTGACATATGTCACCAATAGATCAGTTATTTCCAAACTGGTAATTGTATTAGGTTATAGAAATACTTAAACTATTAATAAATTAAAATTCAGATTTTAACTAAAAGTAAAAAAGTGAATGGGTTAATAATGATAATTAAATGTGATAAATGTACATTAAGGAAATGGAAGGCTTCCGATCTTGAAAATCTGGTTAAAAACGCCAATAACTACAATGTAGCATCTACTTTGAGAGATGCATTTCCATATCCATATACTATTGAAGATGGAAAAGAATGGATAGAATTTGCAGGGAATGAAGAATGGGGCCATAATTTTGCCATAACCATAAATGATAAAGCTGTTGGCGCCATAGGGCTTATTGTAGGTAAAGATATAGAGAGAAAGTCTTCAGAAGTTGGTTACTGGTTAGGCGAAGACCACTGGGGAAAAGGCATTGCATCTTCTGCACTGGAAGCTATCGTAAAATATGCATTTGATAATTTAGAATTAGAAAGGATTTTTGCAGTCCCCCTCGAACATAACATTGCATCAAGAAAAGTCCTTGAAAAAAATGAGTTTATCCTGGAAGGAATTTTAAGAAACAGTGTTTTTAAATACGGAAAATTTCATAACCAAGCTTTATATGCAAGAATTAAGGAACAATAGTGTTTACAATGATGAAAAAAGTACGTCTAATTAATTACAAAGAATTAGAAGGCCTCTTATCTCTTTATAAATATTTAATCCCAGATGATCCTAAATTAAAGATAGACACTGCCTTAAAAGAACACTGGAATGAAATACTGTCTGATCCCAGCTATTTTTATTTAGTAATTGAAGAAGACAATAAGCTTGTTTGCGCGTGTAATTTAACCATCATTAAAAACCTGACAAGGTCAGCTAGACCCTATGGAATAATAGAAAATGTAGTTACTCACCCTGATTATAGGAATAAAGGATATGGCACTGCAGTTTTAAAAAAGTCGGTCCAGGTAGCTGAAGAAAATAACTGCTACAAAGTGGTGCTCACCACCAGCAGGAAAGATGAAAACATATTAAATTTTTATGAAAATGCAGGGTTTGACAGGGGAGAAAAAACTGCTTTTATTGTAAGGATATAACTTAAGTCAACACATGCTTATTGGTTTTAAATGACAGTACACTATCTGGAGACTAAAAATGAAAATAGCTTTTATAATTTACGATAAAATGACAACATTAGATTTTATCGGAGCCTATGACCCTATAACACGATTAAAGACCATGGGATTTATAAATAACTTAGAATATGATGTTTGCTCCAACAAAAACAAAGTAACTGCTGCAGAAGGTTTAGAAATCGCTGCAGATAAAATTCTAAATAATTTAAGTGAATATAATTTTATTGTCGTGCCTGGAGGAGAAGGGGTAAAATACATTGCACAGGACAAAGAATTCATTGAATGGATAAAAACAGCAAAAGATAAATCAACAATAACATCAGTGTGCGGAGGTTCTATAATTTTAGGGCTTGCAGGACTGATTAAAGATAAAAAAGCCACCACTCACCCCCTGCTGATGGAAAATCTTAAAAAATTCACAGCTAAGGCAACAGATAAACGGATTGTTGAGGATGGAAATATTATAACTGCAAGGGGCGTGACCTCTTCAATAGATTTAGGCCTGTTTTTATGTGAAAAAATTGCAGGCAAAGAGATTAGAATTAAAATTCAAAAGCAGATGGATTATCTAAATTATAATTGTGATTGAACTATTTTAGTTTCTATTAGCTAAAATAAAGTAAACTATTGAACATAATCAAAAGAACCATTTTTCAAAGATACTACTATTAACATTTAATAAATGTAAATCCAGATAATATTTAATAATCATTTAAAAATTTTAAATTACTATTAATTCAATCTCAAATATTTTATAAGGACGTGGACCCATGTCAGGAAATACAACAGGCAAAATGTTTAAAATAACAACCTTCGGCTCAAGCCACGGCACTGCACTTGGTGCTGTTGTAGACGGCTGTCCCGCAGGGCTGGAATTATCAAAAGAGGACATACAAAAGGAACTTGACAGGCGGCGTCCTGGAACAAGTAAAGTTACAACTTCCAGGGGCGAAACAGATGAAGTCCAGATTTTATCAGGTATCTTTGAAGGAAAAACAGATGGTACACCTATTGCAGCAGCAGTCTATAACAGGGATATGGATTCATCAGCTTACAAAGCACTTAGAAATAAACCAAGACCAGGGCATGCAGATTATGGATGGATAAGTAAATATGGACACTATGATTACAGAGGCGGAGGTAGGGCAAGCGGAAGAACTACCATAGGACATGTAATAGGTGGTGCAGTTGCAAAAAAACTTCTTGAAAAGTTAAATATCAAAGTCATAGCCCATGTAACAAAAGTCGGCAGTATCGAAGCTCAAAAGGTCGAATTAACTGAAATAGAAAAAAATATTAAAAATAATTCTGTAAGGTGTGCAGATTTAAAAGCTGCAGCAAAAATGGAAGAATTAATTCTTGATTTAAAACAAAAAGGAGATTCTGTAGGCGGGATAGTTGAAACAATAGTTTTAAATGTACCTGCAGGTCTTGGAGAGCCTGTATTTGACAAGTTAGATGCAGATATTGCAAAGGTTTTAATGGGAATAGGATCCGTTAAAGGTGTTGAAATTGGAGCAGGATTTGAAGCTGCTGGTTTAAAAGGTTCCCAAATGAATGATGAATTTTATGTGGATAACAATAAGATTAAAACTAAAACAAACAAGTCTGGCGGAATATTAGGTGGAATTTCAGATGGAATGCCAATTGTAACCAGAATGGCTGTAAAGCCAACACCATCAATATCTAAAGTTCAGGAAACTGTTGATCTTGAAAAAATGGACAATACAGAAATTGAAATTAAGGGAAGACATGACCCCTGCATTTGTCCGAGGGTAACATCAGTTGCTGAATCTTCTATCGCAGTTGTACTTGCAGACCATTTGATACGAGCAGGCGTTATTAATTCATGCAAATTATAAGTTTTATTCTTTTTTACAAATTAAATTTATTTTTTATTCCCAAATTGATAAAATCAATGAATTTAAAACTTTATATAATCATTAAATTTATTTTTAGGCATCCAAAACATTTACATAAAATAAAAAGAAAAAATTTAGGAAATAGTTAATGTCTGTAGAATAAGGCTATAAGCTTGTTCAGTCTGATTCAATGCACCTGGTGGACAAATATACTCCAGTACAAGATAATTGCTACCAGTATCTACAATTGTTACTTTTTGAGCTACATCTGACCCATAGGATCCCAGCTGAGTTGCTTTAAAGTTTCCAATGTTAGCACTTCCAACTGTTGAATTTGTGGTATTCATCACTATCGTATTTGTTCCCGGAAGCTGTAAAGTCCCCTGTGATTTCTTTTGCATTTGAATAACAATATATGATGTGGGGCTTTGTCTATCAGGAATATTTGCAGTTAAAGTAATCTCAGAATACAGTGAATTATTGGTAAAATCTCCCACCACATGGTTTTGGCTCCATGACTTAGGGTACTGGAAAGATATATTACCGCTCGTGAATGTGTTATTTCCAACGGATACAGCCAGTACAACGGCAATAATCACTACAACTGCAATGATTATTCCAGCAATAATTAAATTATCACGATTCATTTTATCACCGACTATTACCTATATATTACAAAATTAATACTTATATTTTTCCTTAAATTCATAAAAAAAGATGTTTTGATCTAAACTAAAATCCTTTTAATTATAAAATAAAAATTATTGATTTTAAACCTTAATTGAGTCTGAAAATTGATATTAACCTTAAAGCAAAAATTTAAATTTAATAAAATACATATTAAATTTAATAAATTGTAAAGGGATTTTTATGGCTCATAAAAACCAGAATAAATGGAGTGTAGTGATAATTGCCTGCATGGCAATCTTTATAATTGTTTTAGACTCATCAGCCATGAATGTAGCCATAAGTACCCTCGTTGTAGAATTAAATACAACGTTATCCATTATCCAATCCATAATCGCATTATATGCATTAATAATTGCATCATTTATGCTGCTTGGAAGTAAACTTCAGGATATTCTTGGTAGAAAGAAGACATTTCTTATTGGATTAATAATATATGCATGTGGAACAATCACAGCAACCCTAAGTGTAAATGCTTTTATGCTCCTTACAGGATGGTCCATTTTAGAAGGCATCGGGGCAGCTATGATCTTACCTGCAACCACAACAATAGTCGGAACTGCTTACGAAGGTAAAGATAGAGTCACCGCTTTTGGGATATGGGGAGGAATAGCAGCAATGGGTGCTGCAGTTGGGCCGATTGTAGGTGGAATATTCACTACATTTGTTACTTGGAGACTTGTATTCGGTTCAGAACTGGTTTTTGTTGCTGTCATACTAATTTTCAGACATTACTTAAGTGAATCAAAACCAACGTTAACCTGGAAAGATTTAGACAAAGTAGGTGTGTTACTTTCAATAGTATCCCTAATTTTAATTGTTCTAGGCATTTTATTACTTACAAGGCCAGAATACTGGTCTTATGTGGCAGTACTATTGATTTCAGGTTCTATTCTGTTTATATTATTTTTATTATGGCAGAGAAGAAGAATTAATAAGGGGATGGAACCTTTATCTGACATATCCCTCCTTAAAAACCGCATATTTGGTTTAGGGAATTTAAACTCCATTATACAGCAGATACCCCTGGCAGGATTTCTTTTCATAATTCCAGTATTCATGCAGCAGGTGGCCAAAATCAACGCATTTATGACTGGTGTTGCCCTTTTACCTGCATCAATCAGTATTTTAATCTTTTCATTGCTTGGTGCAAAATTATCATCGATTTTAGAATCTAAATATATCCTAATGATAGGATTTATCATTTCTGCAGCTGGTGCATTCATACTGGGCGGTGTATTTAACATAAACACCCAAATAATCGATATTATACCCGGAACAGTTGTATTTGGTATTGGAGTGGGCCTTTTACTTTCACAATTAACCAATCTAACCATGTCAGCTGCAAGAAGTGACCAGGAAACTGATGCTGCAGGTTTTTTAAATGCATTTAAAAATCTGGGCTATTCTATAGGAACAGCTTTAATTGGAGTTTTACTTATACTTGGAATATTCAGCGGCCTTACATCTGGAATAGAATCAGCAGGTTTAGATGGAAACATGACAACTAAGCAAATACATGACAGTCTCTTTAACTACGTGGAAAAAATGCAGACAGTTCCACCCGAAATATCTCCAGAATTAGTACCGCAGGCCACACAGATCGTTGAATCTACCATTAGCTATGCAATGAAACAAACTTTCAATGCCCTAACACTGATTTTGATCTTAGGGTTCATTATAAGTGTTTTTATACCCAAAAGGAAAGAATTTAATTAAATTTATTTATTATTTGGTTTTGAAGTTAAAAATAAAATTTATTGTTCTCTAGTATCAATCAATTTAAATCTGTTCTTATTATTTGTAATAAATACACAGATATCTCCATCTATATTTTTTTGTATATTATGAGACACTTTGTATTCATCCTCATCTTCAAACAGGTAGGTAACTAATGATATAGCTTTATTCTTTAATTTAGACTTCGGGTCATCTGTTAATTGGTCTTTAGGTTCAGTTATTTTAAAACACCTCATTTAATTTATTGAAATAGTTTCTTATATGATTAATTAGTTTTCAATATGTTTAAATTTATGTAATTTATTTTTTGAAATGTTATTTAATGGAGGCAAATAACATAGAAATAAAAATAGTGACTCTTAGAAAAATAGCAACAGAACCAATTACAAAATGAAATCACTGATAACTTTCAAGATTCGTGATTACATTGTCATTTAACATAAAACAGCTTAAGGCTTTATTTAATTAGTTTAATAGCTGATATTACTGGTTCTATCTTTTATTTCACATTGCCAAAGCCGTAGAAAACGAAGTTTTCTCGGCCACAAAATCAAAGATTTTGTTGGCCATAATTTTTGGAAGCCCAAAAACCCTCAAAATTCCTAAATTGAGATTTTTAACAGATAAATTAAATTATAAAAGCTAATTCTAAAAATTAAATAATTGATCTAAATACATGAATACTTAAAACATTGTAATCTTACCACTAAATGTGAAATTATGTTTATCTTCTTTGAACAACAGATTTATCCATCCTTGTCACATAAATGAATACTCCCAATCATTAAAAATAAATGGAGACTGATTTTTTGCAGAATACACCCGAAAGAGAAAAAGTAGGTAAACAAGCATCTTACATTGCCATATCTGGAAATATATTCCTTACAGCTTTTAATTTAATTGTAGGAATAGTTTCTGGAAGTAGTGCACTTATAGCTGAGGGGTTCCATACTTTATCAGACGTTATAACATCTGTTCTGGCTTTTGTTGGTTTTAAGATAGGCATGAAACCCGCAGATGATGATCACCAGTATGGGCATGGAAGGGCTGAACCTATTGTAGGACTTATTATTGTTGTCTTTTTGTTAATTGTGGCTTATGAGATAATATCTGAGGCTTATACCAAAATTATGTTGGGAGGAGAAGTTATACCTCCCAGTATGATAGCTGCTGTAATGGCTGCAATTGGAATAGGAGTAAATTATACAATGAGCACTTATCTTATAAGATCAGGAGCGAAAATTAACAGCCAGGCAATTATAGCTGACGGAAAACATCAAAGAGTAGATATATTTTCATGTATATCCGTTTTAATAGGAGTTATTGGATCTCAATTTGGGATATCTATCATGGATACTCTTGTATCAGTATTTATAGCCATAATAATACTTAATACAGCTTTCCATCTAGCTAAAGATAATATTAACACGTTAATGGGTAAAATACCCTCAAATCAAATCATTGGCGATGTTAAAAAAGCTGCACTCGTTTCAGAATGTGTTAAAGGTGTTCATAATGTGAAAGTTAATAATATGGGTCCATATGTATCTGCAGAGTTACATATTGAATTGAATAAAGATTTAAAACTTGAAAAATCCCATAAGATAGCTCATGAGGTTGAACAAAGCATCATTAACAACGTTGAATCAGTGCAAATGGTCAGCGTCCATACCTGCCCTACTGAAGTAGTGTGCAAAAAGAAATAAGAATTTCCCCAGAATGCTAAAAATAGATCATTAAGTTAAATTTTTTCAACTTTTAAAGCTTGTAGTCCATAATTTATTCTAATTTTAACAACCCGCATTTAACGAATATGAATTATACAAAAATACAACTCCACTTAAAAAAAATGAAAAATTGTTTGAATTATGTTTTACAAAATAAAATGGACTTACTACAAAAATTAATGTGGAGGTTTAAATGAGTGCCCTAGATAATGTTGAAATATTATTAATAGAGGATAGTCCTGCCGATACTCGTTTAATAATGGAATTATTAGATAATTGTAATATAATGAATATTAAAAGTGTCGATAACGGTATAACTGCTATGGATTACTTATATAATAGAAATGAATATAAAAATTGTAAAAAGCCATCTCTAATTTTGTTAGATTCAGGTTTACCTGCAGAAAATGGTTTAAAAATACTTAAAGAGATTAAAACAGATGATAAATTAAAATGCATTCCTGTAATTATACTTACAGGGTCCACTGACGATACGAATATAAATAACTTATACAAACAATATGCAAATGCATGTATAATCAAACCAATTGATTTAGAAGATTTTAAAAAGTATATGTGTACTTTTATAGATTTTTGGTGTAATATTGTCACATTACCTAAAATAGATGAAAAACAGCTTATAGAATAGCAGCTTACATGGATTAATATAACCTTGTAGAATTTTAAGGTTTATTACAATTATTTTTATACCCCGACTAAAAACTAGTTATCTAAACTTTTGATTAAAAAACTAAATTAATATCCTGTTAATTAATTCCACGCATATACTTATCCTAATAATTACTGGCGTGGGAGTAGGATTTGCAACAGGGCTTTTGGGTATTGGAGGAGGTTTTATACTTGCCCCTGTTCAGTTCTTGCTCTTATTATCATTAGGTATTGATCCTGATACCCCAATAAAAATTGCTTTTTAACAACAAAGGAAATTCCACCTTTAGCTGTAATCCATTAAAAACATACAAAAATACTTATGATTAGAATTATTTAAGATACACGTCGCTTCACTACTTTTAGGCATTTATTCTGCAAAAAATTAGTTTTCAAAGATTTAGCTCAAAAACTTATAAAATAACTACCATTGTTTAATTAATGAAAATATCAAAAAAAATATTTTTTTCTTTAATAAAACTATTATTTAGATTTATTAAAATTCTAAAGTTGCAATTAAAAATTATTTTTAAAACAGGAGGATTTTAGATGTTATCAAACAAGAAAAATTTAGGTGAAATGAGTAAGTTAGAAAGGGAACATACCACAACTTACGGCAGCCGTTACTTCAGAAAAAGCGTACCTAAGTACAGAATGCCCGATAGAGGAATGCCTGCACGGGCTGCTTACCAAATAATACATGATGAGCTGAATCTAGACGGTAACCCTGCCTTAAACTTAGCAAGTTTTGTAACCACATGGATGGAACCTGAAGCCGACATGTTAATAATGGAAAGTATGGGAAAGAACTATATCGACAACGATGAGTATCCTCAAACTCAAGTAATCCAGGACCGAGTTGTAAACATGCTTGCAAGGTTATTCAATGCCCCTAAAGACAGTAACTCCATTGGAAGCGCTACTATAGGTTCTTCAGAATCTATCATGCTCGGACTTCTGGCCCACAAGTGGACGTGGAAGAAACGAAGGGAAGCTGAAGGTAAACCAGCGGACAAGCCGAATATAGTGATAGGTGCAGACGTCCACACAGTATGGGAGAAGTTCGCCCTCTATTTCGACGTGGAACTCAGACTTATACCCCTTAGAAAAGACATATGCAAAATAACAGATACCAAAATCACCGAGATTATGTCTTCATTCAGTTATATAAGCGGATTAAAAGAAGATATATACACAATAACCGCAGAAGATGTTAAAGCTGCAGTTGACGAGAATACCATAGCTGTGGGGGCAGTAATTGGGACAACATTTACGGGACAGATGGATCCTATAGAAAATATTAACAAGGCACTACTTGAAATTAAGGAGACTAAAGGGTGGAATATACCAATACATGTTGATGCTGCAAGCGGGGGCTTTATACTGCCGTTTTTATACCCTGATCTTGAATGGGACTTCAGGCTGGAACAGGTTAGATCTATCAACGTATCCGGCCATAAGTACGGCTTAGTGTATCCAGGTATCGGATGGCTGCTGTTTAAAGATAAAAAAAATCTCCCTGAAGAGCTTATATTTAAAATAAATTACCTAGGAGGCCTCATGCCTAATTATTCGCTTAACTTCTCCAAGGGCAGCAGCACCATAATAGCACAGTACTACAACTTCATAAGACTTGGGATGGACGGTTACAAAAAGATAATGAAAAACATGCAGGAAAATGCGCGCTACCTCGCAACCAGGTTAAACGGGTCTGGTAAATTTGAAGTTATAAATAAAAGCGTCACATTTCCAATAGTAACTGTAGAACTCAAAAATACCACGTGCAGCGTGTTCCATCTTTCAGAAAAGCTCAGGCAGAAAGGGTGGATTGTACCAGCATATACCTTACCTGCAAACGCAGATGACACTGCCGTTTTAAGAATAGTTGTGAAGGAGAGTTTCAGTAAAGATATGGCAGAAATGTTCTTTGCAGATATAATGGAATCAATTGAAAAACTTGAACAGTCGGAAGAAGACAGGATAACAGACATAGACCAGAATAAAAATCCCACTCTACTCTACTGAAACTGGAAATAAGGCGAACAGCCACTATTTCTATTTTAATATGTAGAAAAACTGAATTGACAAAACAATATAAATAAACAATTCTTTAGAGTATTTATGTTATTACTGTAGCTTGAATCCATTGTCTAAAACATATAACACTACCTCTTGAAAAATTCAGAAGCATTACACGTGCCAAACAAGTTCGCCTCCATAATATATTTAATTTATAAAAATAATAACCAGTGCATTAAATAAAAAATCATATCAAAACAGGACACCGTTTAACACTGATAATAATTCCATTGCCATATTTAGTTTAGTAAAAATTAATAAGAAGCAGCAGGGCACCAGAATGAAAACAGATAAAACCATTAACAAGAACAAATGTGATGTGCTTCCTGTTAACCTGCCAGAAGATTGGTCATGCCTAAATGCTAAAGGACCAGGCCCATTCGCAACAAAGGCTACATTAAAAACCCCTGAAGGTAAAAAAGTTTCCTGGACTTCTCGCCACAAACGAAAACATCATTTTCAGCTCGATAAAAGTAAAGGATCAACATGGTGGGCACCCGGCGCCATAGGATGGTGGATCGGGGTTCTTTTCTCGATTGGAGCCACCTGTTTTGCAGTTGGTGCTATACCTTCATATTTAACAGCGGTTGGAGATACGTACGACGGCCTGACCTTTTTTATCGGTTCCATATTTTTTACATCTGCAGCTTTCCTACAGTACCTTGAGGCCATAAACACCCCATATAATCCTTTAAACAAAAAAGAAAAATTTCGCATTCTTGTATGGGCACCAAACCGTATTGGGTGGTGGGCTGTAGTGGTGCAGTTCATTGGAACTGTATTCTTTAACCTCAACACATTCAATGCCCTGCGCAGTAACCTGTCCATCAACCAGTTAACCCCTCTGGTATGGATCCCCGATGCCTACGGGTCAATCTGTTTCCTTGTTGCCAGTTTACTGGCATGGATGGAAGTCAGCCATGCTCTATGGTCATGGCGTCCCCGCAGTTTTTCCTGGAATATAGCAGGGTTGAACATGTTAGGCTCCATTTTCTTTGGAATTTCAGCAGCAGGTGCATTTGTTTTACCCGGAACAGGCCTGCCTCTAAACATGTTTCTAGTTAATATGGGCACATTTGCAGGAGGTGTTTGTTTCCTGGTTGCTGCCATACTATTACTACCAGAACGCGTCCATGAAACAATTAAAAACCCCCCAAGTATCATCTCAAAGTTAAAATAAAAATTTTAATTAAAAAAATAAACAAATATGTGCTGCTGATATTAAATCCAGAGCACAAATATTTAATACAACAGTGATGGATTTTCCCGTTCTTTTACGTCTTCTTTTTTGATAGATAATTCTTTCAACCTGCCGCAGGTATCTACCATATCATTAAAGAGCATATCTATCATATCTCTACCAAAACTCTCTTTGATGACCATTCTTATCACTGCAATATTCTCTGCGTCCTTTGGAAGGGTATATGCCGGCACGATCCATCCTTTTTCACGCAGCTTTTCCGAAAGCTGGAATACATCAAAATCAACATCTTTTAACCTTGCAGTAACTAAAGGAAACATTATATCATTGTTTATGACTTCAAATCTACCAGATTCCTCCAGTTTTTTCGATAAATACTTGGCATTTTTAAGCATATTCTGTATAATTTCCCCATAACCCTTTTTTCCCAGTCTTATGAAGTTGTAGTACTGTGCTATTATGGTGCTGCTGCCCTTGGAGAAGTTAAGCGAATAATTAGGCATTGAACCTCCAAGATAGTTTATATTAAATATAAGCTCTTCAGGTAAGTCTGTTTTATCTTTAAAAACCAGCCACCCTATACCTGGATAAACTAGACCATATTTGTGGCCAGATACGTTGATAGATCTAACCTGTTCCAGCCTGAAGTCCCATTCAAGATCAGGATATATAAATGGAGCTATAAATCCACCGCTTGCACCATCGACATGTATAGGTATATTCCACCCTTTAATTTTTTTAATTTCCAGCAAACAGTCGTTTATTTCCGTTATAGGATCCATCTGCCCTGTAAATGTAGTTCCTATAACTGCTCCCACTGCTATAGTATTTTCATCAACGTTTTCAGTCACGTCTTCTGCAGTTATAGTGTAAAGATCCCTTTTTAAAGGTATTAACCTTAATTCTACATCGAAGTAACGTGCAAACTTCTCCCATACTGTGTGGACATCTGCCCCCATTACTATATTCGGCTTGTCCGCTGGTTTACCTTCAGCTTCCCTTCGTTTCTTCCACGTCCATTTATGTGCTAAAAGTCCAAGCATGATAGCCTCAGAAGACCCAATGGCACTGGTACCTATAGATTTACAATCACTAGGAGCATTGAATAGACGAGCTAGCATATTAACACATCTATCCTGTATCTTCTCTGTCTGAGGATACTCATCGTTGTCCACATAGTTTTTATCTATACTTTCCTGTATCAGTTTGTCGGCTTCAGGTTCCATCCATGTGGTTACAAAACTTGCTAAGTTTAAGGCAGGATTTCCATCCAGATTCAGCTCATCATGTATTATCTGATAAGCTGCCCTTGCGGGCATACCCTCTTCAGGCATCTCAAATTTAGGCACACTTTCACAGAAATATCGACTGCCGTAAGTAGTCGTATTAACTGTATGCTCCTTCTCACTTTCACGCATCTTACGTAAATCATGTTTTTTAGATAACATTCTAACACTCTCCATTAACAAAATGAGAACACTCAAATAATTATTATTAATAATTATTAAGTAATTGGTTGTCATTAAATCTTTGCATTTCAAATATTATTGCCTAAAAAAAATAAAATCGATGATTATTTATGATTTAAAAATAATATATTATTACAAAAAACTTGTTTAAACTATTTAAAAAAAATGGACGCATTTTGAACCCATAAAAGGAAATAAATAGCTTAAAGTGTCTGCTTTCAGGTTATTATATTTAAAAAAGGAGATATTAAAATGAAAAAAATCGCAGTAGGTTTAATAGCCCTTTTGATTTTGATAACTTTTGTATCTGGATGTACAAGCAGTAACAACTCAACAGCAAATAATTCAAGTGCACAAAACAATTCAAGTATGCAAACAGATCAAAATGTAACGCTTAAAATTAATTCAGACGGTTCATGGAACGGCACATTGACATATAAAAATGGAAATCAAACTATAAATGGAACTGGAAATGCCACATATGATCTAGGCCAAAATCCAGGTAATGTTAGTGTCAGTGTACAGAAAACTAATAACAACAGAGGAACTATAACACTGCAACTGTTTAAAGGTGGAAATGTTACCATCTATCAAAGCACCACTTCAAATGAAGGTACTGTATCTTTAAACTATAACTTTTAATTTTATTTTATTTTTAAGAAAATATAAATTAACAAACAAAGATATACCCTACTATCGTTTTTAAGTACGAGTCAAGCTTACTGGTAGCGAATATTTAAATAATTTTAGATATACTTTTAATAGTAAAGTAGAACAGGATGAAAATATGCAGCGAAATTTCAAATTAGTCTTCAATGCTTTATTATTCGTTTCAATATTCATAGATATTCTAATCCTAATTTTTCTAGGTTTGGATTTTGCTCTAAGTTTAAAACCAGTTATATTAAGCCTGGTAAACTTTGATATAATCGTTTCTTTACTCATAATTCTCCAATCTGCACAATGGATAAAAAAACAAGAGCATAAAAAGCAATATCTGACAAAAAATTGGATTTATATCCCTGCTATGATTCCTTTTGCATATCTTATTATCCTACTTTCCCCAAATATGCATTATTTAGTTGTAATACTGCTTTTATTCAGAATTTATGCCCTATTTAAATATGCAATGAGAATTAAAGATATAATCCATATTACAGAAAAAACCAGACTGGATTATGCCACATTTGTTCTTGTAGGTACTTTTGTATTTGGCTCACTGCTTTTCTTCTGGGTTGAGTCTCCAGTAAATCCCCAGGCTTCTACCCTTGATGATGCAGCTTATTTTATGATTGTTACCATGTCCACTGTTGGTTATGGAAATATAGTCCCATATACAGGAATCGGCAGATTCATTTCTGTTATAGCAATAATTGTCGGTGTTGGATATGCTGGTTGGGTCACTGCTGCCATTGCTACGTCCCTTATAGAACAGTTGAGAGAAGAGCGGAAAACAGAGAGTGAAAAAGAAGTTAAATCCATGGAGATTATTTTAGATAAATTGGATAAAATAGAAAAAGAACTGGAAGAATTGAAATCTCAAAAAAATAAATAATTATTTCTAATTTTAACGATTAAAAGAGAATTTCGAGTTTAATCCTGGAATAACATAATTATTCCTGTAATTAAAAGCCATATCCCTATTAATGCACCTAAATAAAAAGGATCTGCCACTATTGATCCTATCAGGATGTATATTAAACCCAGAATTATAGGTACAATACTTACCCATTTATTTCTAATTTTAGCAAAAAATGCCATTATACCTACGATTATCAGGAATATACCTGCAATATAAATCAATAAAGCAACTAAGAAACTGAAGAATCCAGGATTTATAATGATACCTATACCCAAAATAATGGCTATAATTCCCAGTATTAACTCCACAACGCCCATGGTAGTACTTGCACGGATTCCAATTATACCTGCTATTAAAAGCCCTATACCTAAAAATAGCACGGAAATTCCAAGAAGCAAACTAAAAGGGAGTATTCCTAAAAGAGGGAAAGCAATTATAATTAAACCAAGGACTATTAAGATCAATCCACTTGTTTTTGCCTGCATACGTTAACCTCCAAACCTGAATTATGGTTTTAGTTCAAAAACACGAGTTTTCATCAACTACAGTATTTAAATAACTAACTCACCTTAATCTTACTAAAATATTTGTTTTTAATTGCTTAAATACATTTGAAGAACTGTTAGCAAAATCAGAGATTTTTGCATGCTGTCAAAAACGAAGTTTTTGACGCATCGAAAACCGTAGGTTTTCGAATGCTACGCATTTCTGAACATTCTAAAATCGGAGATTTCCGATGTTTGTGAAGCAAAACTTAAGAAAATGCTTCGCATTTTCTTTTCCGGAGGAAATTAAATTTCTTCGGCCACAAAAATCTTTGATTTTTTGAAGCTTCACAACCGTAAAAACCTTCGGTTTTTACATGCCCCGAACATGAAATGTTCGAAGGCATTAAAAATTTTTTATTAAAAGATTTTTAAAGTATTATTTCCTAAATTTCATTTAATAATTATAAAATTATTTTTTCATGCTTACAAACCAATTAAAACCACATTTTAGAAATTTTAATAAATATAATCCCCTAAAATCTTGATTAATAAAGTTTAAGTTATTTACTTTTTTATAATGGAAGCAGATATTTAAATTATAAAATATCCACAATAAAAAAATAGAACCATATATCCTGTTTTTTAACTACTTTTGCACCCATGAATCGCAAATTATTTTTAATACTTCCCATAAATAATATCTAGATGAATACAGGCATCTATAGTATTTCATATAAAAATTTACGCAGAAACTGGTTTAGGAATGCTTCTACCGTTTTAAGGATAGGGTTTGGCGTGCTCATCTTCGTGATTCTGGTTAGCTCTGGACTGGGAATTAGCACATTCCTTGGCCAAAATCAGGCAGCTGCTGGAAGTTCAATTTTAAATCAATCAGGCGGTAACGGCAGCACCACTAACCTTTTAAATACCGTAAATGATTTTATAAACTCAAAATTAGGTATAGATATAAGTAAATCTCAATTTTTAGGCCTTGTCGAAACTATTTTAAAAAATATCATAAATTTTTTTGATTTAATGGCCAGCATAGTGTTTTTAATTGGAATTTTTGGAATCACCAATGCCATGACCGTTAACTTACTTGAAAGAAAGAGAGAAATAGGCTTGCTAAAATCACTGGGCTTTACAGAACACCAGATCATTTTAAGTCATCTGTTAGAGGCAGGGTTATTGGGATTTATTGGGGCTTTAGTAGGTATTGTAGTTGGAATTTTTGGAATAATAATTTTATCAAACGTTATAAAAGTTGTACATCTCTCTATTTTAATCCCCTGGTGGTTACCAGTCATAGCTTTACTTCTTACAACCTGCCTGAGCATGTTACTGGCAGCATATACCATATTTTATTACACCCGACAGGATGTTGTGGGGGCTTTAAGATATGAATAATAATATTTTAAAGTTTAAAGAAGTTTGGAAGACTTATGGTACTGATAAAACTAAAATAACAGCTTTAAAAGGAATAAATTTAGAACTTAAGAAAAATTCACTAAATCTCATCTTAGGTCCATCTGGATCTGGAAAAACAACCATATTAAATCTTGCAAGCCTTTTAAACATTCCTACAAACGGTGAAATTTTAATAAATGGTCAAAACACGTCTAAATTATCTAAATCAGAGAGAAGCAAAGTTCGGCAAAATAAAATAGGAATCGTCTACCAGCGGGCTAATCTGTTTCCATATCTAAACCTTTTAGAAAATACGATGCTTCCCATGATTTCAAAAGATATGAATAATGCATCTAAAGTCCTCAATAACGTTGGTATTGTTGAAATCAGCAAATTTCCAGATGAAATTTCAATTGAAAAACAGCAGAGGGTAGCACTTGCAAGATCTATGATTAACGATCCTCATTTAATAATAGCTGATGAACCAACTGGAGAACTTGATAAAAAAAGTACAGAAGCAGTAATGGATTTAATTATGCATATAAAGAGTAAACACGCTATTTTAATGCTATCAAACAATGTTAATTTAACAGAATACTGCGATGAATTATTTTTAATCAAAGATGGCTATTTACAAAAAAGTAAGAACTAGAAAAGAGTTAAAATTACTTTTTATGAAATATATTTTCATATAATACCCTATAAAACTTTTTTTTAAAATAATAATTAATTTTAACCCATATTACCTATGAAACTCATTTAAACCCCAAATTATAAATTTTTAAATCAATAATTATTTATATTTATTAATATAATAAACTATAAGGGCTTGTTTGAAAATTAAGGGGGTAAATTATATGGCTGAAGGAAATAATATATTATTAGGTATTTTAGCTGTAATTTTAGGTATTTTAGTTATCGCTTTCCCATTGTTCAGTGTATTTACAGTAAGTGCTCTGGCCGGATTCGCTATCATGTTACTTGGAATTTGGCTATTGGTACAGAGTTTTGGAACATGGGGCGCAAGCAAAGCAGCAAGTATAGCTTATTTAATACTGGGAATTATAGCAATAATATGTGGAATAGGATTGTTCGGACACATACTTTTATTTAGCTTCTTAGCAAGCATCTGGCTCTACTTCGTAGGTTTCTTCCTGATAATTTCAGGTATAATGTCACTCTTTGCTAAAGAAGGAACCGCAGGTAAAGGATCTGGAGGTATGGGAGTCATACTTGGTATATTATATATTATACTGGGTACATATGCATGGGATCCTTATTATTTAGCATTGTTAATTGGAATTTGGTTAATAATTGATGGAATAGCTTTATTTTTTGTCAGTCCATCAGATTTAGTGGGTATGGAAAAATCAGAAATGCCTAAGTAAAATAATTTAAAACCAAACAAGCCCTTTAAAAATAAATAAAAATCAATGAAAAAAATTTAAATTCATCTAAAACTATCTAAAGTCTCCTGTTTTGGCATGAACTGGTCAAGATTAATTTTCATACCGTCATAAGCAGCGAAAGTATTTACTCCAGTTTGCTCTTTAACTGAATCTGCTTCTTTTTTAGCATCATTTACCACCATTTTCATCCCAAGATGAGTCATTATAGCAAGTCTAGGTGAAACTTCATCAACAAGTTTTGCAAAATCATGCGTAGACATATGTCCCCTTATTTTTTCATTTCGGGGCCTTATGACACTTGCTATTAAAACATCAGCACCGCTGTGATATTTATGAAGGTCTTCAAAATATTCGGTATCTGCAGTATACGATATAGAAAAATTTTTTACATTTAGATTAAACCCTACTGCAGTTGGATCTCCATGAATTGTCTTTGTTCCCTTTATTTTAATTTTACCTAACTTAGTCGTTTCATTAACACCTAAAATTGAAATATCTGGTTTACTTAAATGATACTTTGAGATACAGGGGCCCCATTGTTTATATCCCTCAATTACACTTTTACTTCCCACTACCGTGCCCTTTTTTCGGGTCATTCCTTTAGTCATTGCCTCTATAAGGACTTCAGCATCAGTATAATGATCAGTGTGGGAATGGGAAACCATGACAGCATCCAGTTTAAGTGGGGTCAGTCCAAACTGGTATGTCCTGACCAGTGCTCCAGGTCCCGGATCGATATGAATATTTTTTCCATCAATTTTATCTATTCTAAGCCCGCCAGTCATTCTACGCTGGGTAATGGTAGCGAAAGCGTCCGCCACCACTTCCTAAAAATGTTAGTTCCATTTATTCACCTTCGAATTCTACTTTAAATCATTTGCATAATAGATACATAAATTTATTTTCAATTGTGTAACAATTTTTCATCAGCTTCTACACAGAATAACATTACATGTAAGAGAGCACTTTGTCCGCATGATGCAGAGATTTTCATTTTCAATTACAGCAACGTCACCTATTTTGACACTTGAAGGATCATCTGTGTTCATTTCAATCAGACCGCCTGGTCCTGCTATTACATTCCATTCCATATCCAAAGCCTGGACACTTTTATCCAAAAGTATCCCTATTTTATCTCCATTTATACTTTGAACTTTACCTATTTCACCTTCATTGATTATCTTTGATGCCATTTGAATAGATTTAGCATTGGTATCCAACTGCTGTCTCAAACCTTCTCTCCACTCTTGAAGTTCTTTAACATCTTTAATCAGGATTTCCCTTAAATGTTTTTGTGCTTCCCTTTTATCCATACCACTGTGCTTGATAATTATGTCATAGTCTTTACTTACAGATGGCGTTTTACCTGATATTTCATTCATTACCCTCTTAAAAACGGATTCCACATTTTCTAAACTTGCTTTAGATTTCCAGTGCTTTTTAATGATTTCATTTGCCATCTGCTTTGTAACTTTATTTCCGAATACCACTATCGAACTGGCGCCGTTTTCAACCTTTTTAATATCTGACCCTGAAAGCTCCGTAATGATATAACCATTAGTAGTCCCATAAATTCGTTTCCGCTTGGTCTCAAATGGTGTTTTAAACCTGACCTCACCAACCACAACATCATCAATACTTCTAATTTTTCGAGCATCATCTGATATTTTAAGGGTTACTTCCTGTTCTTTTGCAACTTTAACCAGTTCTTCATCAGTTTGAATAGCTCCCGAATAAAGATATTCTTCAAGTTTTTCTCGTTTTTCTTTATCTCCAAAAAAACCAATTCTTCTTTTGTCTCCGGCCATTACACAACCATTACTTCCAATATATGACATTATAAGGCTCATTTAAACCACCTGATTGTTTTAAATGGTTCAGATCTATTATCAATTATCAACTTTAATTTATAGACAATTTACTTATAGATCCAATGAAATTTTGTATTTTCAAATTCTTTGATTTGCTTTATTAATCTGTATTTCAACTATATAAAACATGATTTCCTGTTAATTTATCATGCAAACGATTCAAAGACCAATATATTTTCAGTTAACATACATTATGTTTTCTATTTAATTTCATGTTTGATTTTTTAATTATATTAATTTGCTTTTTGAGCCGGTGAAGATAAAAAAATATATTATCTTAATGATAAACATAGTAACAGGAAAAAAACTTTTAAACAAAAATACAGTAAAAATCAAGTTATTCCATATATTCTTTGCCAAAAAACTCATTTTAAAGTCCAGAACTTGAAATCTAAGACTACACAATATATCCTATTTGCCCTAAATAAAACTTTAAAAATATTTATTTTAGTTAGATTATTATCAGAGGTGCAGTATGAACCCTGAAAATAAGCTTAAAAAATCAAACCACCTGATAAATGAAAAAAGCCCTTATCTAATTCAACATGCACATAACCCTGTAGATTGGTATCCATGGGGTAAAGAAGCTTTTGAGAAAGCAAAAAATGAGAATAAACCTGTTTTTTTATCAATTGGGTATTCAACATGCCATTGGTGTCATGTTATGGCTCATGAATCCTTTGAAGACTCTGAAATTGGGAATTTGATGAATGATATATTTGTTTCAATTAAAGTGGATCGTGAAGAACGGCCTGATCTGGATAATATCTACATGACAGTTTGCCAGTTGATGACTGGAACCGGAGGATGGCCGCTTACCATAATAATGACCCCTGATAAAAAGCCCTTTTTTGCAGGGACATATTTTCCAAAGATAAGTATGTATGGAAGAGTGGGCATTAAAGACTTAATTTTAAATATTAGAGATATCTGGAATGAAAAGCCAGAGGAAGTCTTTGACTCTGCAGATCAGATAATTAGAGCACTCCAAAAAGTATCAGAAACCTCATCAGGAAATGAACTTGATGAGAACATACTGGACAGTGCATATGAAAGCCTTTCCAATAATTTTGATGAAATCCATGGCGGTTTTGGAGGTGCTCCCAAATTTCCTACAGCACACACACTTTTATTTCTGCTTAGATACTGGAAAAGGAACCAGAATGAAAGAGCATTGAATATGGTAAAAGAAACCCTTGATTCCATGAGAAATGGTGGAATTTACGACCACTTAGGGTTTGGTTTTCACCGCTATTCTGTAGACACCAATTGGCTGGTACCACATTTTGAGAAAATGCTCTACGATCAGGCTATACTTGCAATAGCATATCTAGAAGCTTTTCAGGTTACAGGGGATGAAAAATACAGAGATACCGCACAGAAAATTTTTGAATATGTTTTAAGAGAGATGCAGTCTCCAGAAGGAGGCTTTTATTCTGCTGAAGATGCAGATAGTGAAGGTGTTGAAGGTAAATTTTATATCTGGAAGAAAGATGAAATTTATAAAGTTTTAGGAGAAGAAGATGCCAAATTCGCATCCAAAATATTTAACGTGACCTCTGAAGGTAACTTCAGCGAGGAAGCATCTCAAAGAAAAACTGGTTCTAATATACTTCACCTTGAAAATTCACTTGATGAAATATCCGAGACTTTAGAAATTAAAAAGGAAGATTTAAAAAGAAAAATTGAAAAAATTAGAGAAAAGCTATTTAATGCCCGTGAAAAACGCGTACATCCACATAAAGATGATAAAATACTTACCGACTGGAATGGTTTAATGATAT
Source organism: Methanobacterium sp. (assembly GCF_038562635.1). Classification (NCBI taxonomy): domain Archaea; kingdom Methanobacteriati; phylum Methanobacteriota; class Methanobacteria; order Methanobacteriales; family Methanobacteriaceae; genus Methanobacterium; species Methanobacterium sp. Next base: position 158,728 of record NZ_JBCFBO010000002.1, read on the forward strand.
CTGCCCTATCTAAAGGAGCACAGGTATTTGATGATGAAAAATATCTGGAAGCTGCTGTAAAATCTGCAGACTTTATAATTGACAACTTATGCGAAAACAATCGTCTCCTGCACCGCTTCCGAGATGGTGAAGCTGCAATAACTGCAAATTTAGATGATTACTCATTTTTTATATCTGGGCTTTTAGAACTCTATGAAACATCTTTTAATTTAAAATACCTTAAATTAGCAATAGATCTAAACAATAAATTGTTAAATCATTTCTGGGACTATGAAAACGGAGGATTTTATTTCACGCCTGATGATAGTGAAGATATACTTGTTAGAAAAAAAGAGATTTATGATGGTGCTGTTCCCTCTGGAAACTCAGTACAAATGCTTAACCTGCTGAAACTTTCAAAAATCACAGAAAATGAAGAACTTAAACATAAAGCAGTACAAATAGAAAAAGCATTTTCCCATGATGTTATGAGAACTCCATCTGCACATGCACAACTTATGATCGCTGTCGATTTTAAGTTAGGTCCTTCTTACGAGATAGTAATTGCAGGGACCCCTAATAACAATGATACTGATATGATGCTGAACTCCATCCGAAGCAATTACATACCAAATAAGACCATCACATTAAGGCCTCCAGATGATGAAGCTTCAGAAATAATAAAAATTATAAACTCTTTAAAATTTAAAAAACAGGAAAATAAGAAGGCAACTGCATACATATGTTCAGAAAACACATGTAAAACTCCAACAACTGATTTAAACACCATGTTAAAATTTTTAAATTAGATAAGAGGAGGTTTAAGTCTTGAGAGGATTATTTAATGCTGCTAAAAAGAAAATGAAAGGCGAAGAACCATTAACTGAAGAAAAAATTAATGAAATAATCGCAGATAAAAATATAATTATAAGTGAAGACACTAAAAGAGAAAATCGAATCCCTCCAGGACAGCACGAAATAAAATCATGGCCAGTGCTGCATGCAGGGTCAGTCCAAAATATTGATACATCAAAATGGAAATTCAAAATATTTGGACTAGTTGAAGAAGAAAAAGAATTAAATTATGATGAATTTATGTCTCTTCCCCAAACTAAGGTATTTTCAGATATACACTGTGTTACCACCTGGTCAAAGCTCAATAACCTGTGGGAAGGCGTAAGTTCAAATACAATTAAAGAACTTGCAGACGTCCAGAAAGAAGCTGAATATGTTACGGTTCACGCATCTGGCAATTTTACAACTAATTTAGCTATTAAAGACTTTTTAGAGCCGGATGTCCTGTTTGCAACCAGACACAACGAAAATCCTATAACTTCAAAACATGGAGCTCCTTTAAGACTTGTAGTCCCAAAATTATACTTCTGGAAAAGTGCTAAATGGGTTACAGGTATAGAATTCATGGCCGAAGACAAACCTGGATTTTGGGAATCTAACGGATACCATATGCGCGGTGATCCATGGAATGAAGAGCGTTACAGCTGGCAAAGCAACTATATCTAAATTTAAAATTAAAGTATTCAATTAAAAAAAATAGATTAAGATTAAATAATATAAAATCTATAAATAGAATTAATTATTATAAACTAATAAATCTTACAATAATTGATTTCGCTCATGTACTAAATATGTACAATTAATTATTTTTAATATTAATATCTGAAGTAAACTACATGTTTTTAAGATAATTCCCATTTTTAACCTAAAGATAATTCATGCGCGGGTCATATATATGAGCGTTTGATTTAAATACATCTTTTAAAAATAGTTATATAACCAGTTAATGTGTTATTTACATAAACCATTTGACTTGGTAAAGTAGTTATATCTTAAATTAGAATATAATTGCAAAGATGAACCGCTTATTCTCTAAAGAATAAACATTAAATCAGAAAATAGTTATATCAAAACTTTAAAAAATATCCAAGGCAAAATATTTACAATGCTGAAAATAACGAGATGATTAGATGAGAGGCAAAATAATAGCAGCTAAATCCGAAGAAAGAAAAGAAAATCCGCTTCACAGACAGCTTAAGCAATTTCAAAATAAAGATGTCAATATACTTCAGAAAGATAATGAAACCAAAGAAGGTAAACTTTTAGCTATAGATAACTATTTAAATGTTGCCATTGAAACATCGGTTGGCCTGGAATTTATAAAAGGAACTAAAATATTATACATTCAACTTTTAAACTAATTTTCATAATATTTATTTATTATTTGATAAAATTCATTGTATTTACTTAAATTTTTGGAATTTGAAGGTAATGATCATTATTTATAATTAACATTTATAGTAAACTTTATAAGTTCATTGCAAATAATAAGATATAAAATTAGTTAAATTTTTATTTGTAAATACAATTTTGTATTTTTTCAAAAATTAAAAAAATAACATGTAAACTAACAAAATAGATTACTTAACGGTAGTGATATCAAATGGCAGGAATTGTAGGATATGGTGTTAACATACCATCATATAGAATTAAAGTTGAAGAGATAGCAAAAGTTTGGGGAGATGACCCTAATGCTATTTCAAGAGGACTTATAGTACAAGAAAAATCTGTTCCAGCTCCAGATGAGGACACAGCAACCATATCAGTTGAAGCTGCAAGACATGCACTTGCTAGAGCACTGATAGACCCTCAAAAAATAGGGGCCGTTTATGTTGGATCAGAATCACACCCTTACGCTGTAAAACCTACAGCAACTATTGTAGCAGAAGCTATTGGTGCAGCACCACATTTAACCGCTGCAGATTTAGAATTTGCATGTAAAGCAGGTACCGCAGGTATGCAAATCTGTATGGGGCTTGTAGATTCAGAAACTGTTGAGTATGGCCTTGCTATAGGTGCAGATACATCCCAAGGTGCTCCAGGAGATGCACTAGAATACACTGCATCTGCAGGAGGGGCAGCATACATAATTGGAAAAGAAAATACAATTGCTGACTTTGAAGGAACTTACAGCTTTACAACAGATACTCCTGATTTCTACAGAAGAGAAGGAAAACCTTATCCTCGACACGGAGGAAGGTTTACAGGAGAACCAGCATACTTTAAACACGTGCTATCTGCTGCACAAGGTATGTTTGACAAAATGGGCACAGAAGCCAAAGATTACGACCACGCAGTTTTCCACCAGCCAAACGGTAAATTTTACCTGAAAGCTGCCAAAAAACTTGGATTTAACAATGAACAGGCAAAAACTGGTCTTTTAACTCCAGTAATTGGTAACACATATTCTGGAGCTACTCCATTAGGTTTAGCAGCTATACTCGATATAGCAGAACCAGGAGACCGTATATTTGCAGTTTCATACGGATCAGGTGCTGGAAGCGATGCATTCAGCATAACCGTAAATGACGCAATAGAAGAAAGACGAGAAAACGCTCCAAAAGTTGCAGATATGATTAAAAACAAAACTTATGTAGATTATGCCGTATATGCCAAATACAAAGGCAAACTAAGGATGGCTTAAACAAACTAATCTAAAATTATTCATGGGGGAATTCCTTGAGAGACGTTGCAATTATCGGAGTTTCACAGACAAAATTTGGAGAACTCTGGGATAAATCATTTAGAGATTTAATAGTAGAGGCCGGAATAACGGCCATTGAAGATGCAAATGTAGAAGGAGACGAACTAGATGCCATGTATGTTGGAAACATGTCTGCTGGTCTATTTGTAAAGCAAGAACACATCGCATCATTGATAGCAGACCATTCAGGACTTGCACCAATTCCATGTGCAAGAGTAGAAGCAGCATGTGCATCTGGAGGATTAGCACTTAGAAATGGGATAATGGCTGTTGCATCAGGATATCATGATATGGTAATTTCTGCAGGTGTGGAAAAGATGACCGATGTAGTTGACCCAACTCCAGCTATCGCCACAGCTTCAGACCAGGAATGGGAAGCACAGCAAGGTGTCACTTTCCCATCACTTTACGCAATGATGGCAAGAAGACATATGTACGAATATGGAACAACAAGAGAACAGTTAGCAATGGTTTCTGTTATAAACCATAAAAATGGTGCCAAAAACCCACTTGCTCAGTTCCCAATGGAAATTTCAGTGGATGCTGTATTAAACTCAAGTATAGTCGCAGACCCACTTAGACTCCTTGATTGTTCACCAGTATCAGACGGTGCAGCTGCAGTCATTTTATGTCCTGCAGAAGACGCTAAAAAGTACACAGATACACCAATATATGTTAAAGCTTCAGCACAAGCTTCTGGGACCATCGCATTACACGATAGGAAAAACTTAACCACCATTGACTCAACAGTACACGCATCAAGAAATGCATACAAAATGGCAGGCCTTGAACCAAAAAATATTGATTTAGTTGAAGTTCACGACTGTTTCAGTATAAACGGGTTACTTGCAGTAGAAGACCTTGGATTTGTTGAAAAAGGAAAAGGTGGAATTGCCATTGAAGAAGGTATGACTGAAATAGACGGTGATATTCCAGTAAACCCATCTGGAGGACTCAAAGCTAGAGGCCACCCATTAGGAGCTACAGGAATTGCTCAGGCAGCCGAAATCGTATGGCAACTTAGAGGAGAAGCAGGTAAAAGACAGGTAGACGGCGCCCAGATCGGTATGACCCACAATATTGGTGGAACCGGCGGAACTGCTGCAGTCCACATTTTCTCCAATTAAAAGGAATCTTTTGATTCCATTCACTTATTTTTTTAGTAGTAAATAACTTTTATTTTTGGCAATATTAAATAAAATTTTTAAGTAATGACTCGATAAGAATTGTGAAATTATCGGCCTTATTTATAAAATATTTTTAAAAATAAGTTTTATTTCATATTGAGTTATAATACAAAGGTTTAAATAGAGCTAATTCATATTCAAAAAAATCAAAAAAGACATATAACAATATATTTAATCCTTATAAAGTTTAAAGCCTATAAATATATACTCTATGTTAATAATATATTAATAGAGACTTGATACTCATAAATTGCGTGGTAAACAATGGAAATACTATGGTTTTATATTGCAGTGATATTAGCTATCAGTGACGAAGTTCACAGCAAGCTCTTCTGGAATGTTTTTGCTGATTTTTATATCCTGTTATCGGGAATACTGCACAAAATTATACATTCTAATATAAGGCTGTGGATGGTTCATGAATGCATGGAAGCAGTTTTTCATTTCATAGTGTTATCAGTGTTATTTTTATCTCTAGAAATAGGTATCTTAGGTGCTCTTATCCACTTAGTGATAGACCTTTACCATGAACTGGCAGGATTAGATCTCAAATGGCTGCAGCACCGTGCACTGCATTTCACCATAGAATCACTGTTCTTTATACTGTTCTTTTCAGCTTTACAGTAATATAACTAATTTATAAAATTTTTTCCATTTAATTTATTTAAATGGTTATTTCAACCAGAAATCTTTTTTTTCCATCCGTACATTTCGTATTCACTTAAAAAATGTTATTTCTCAACTGGAAGTCTGTTTCGTTTCCATTTATCTACGCCACCTATGATACTATGAGCTTCCATGTATCCTCTTTTTTTCATTAATTCAACTGCTTTGCGGCTTTTACGTCCTGTTCTACAATAAACAAAGTATTTCTTATTTTTATCCATTTTCCCAAGTTCATTTTCAAAACTACCAGATTTAAAGTTTAAAAGATATGCATTTTCGATGTGCCCACCATCATATTCTTCCAGAGTACGGACATCCAGAATCACAAAATCAGGGTCATTTCTATGCTTTTCAAGTATGGTAAACACTTCTTTAGGTTCTATTTCTTCAAATTCTTTTTTATGTGTAGACATAACAATACCTCTAATTATTTAAATTTTATAATCCCCGCAGTGCACAATAAACGTTCACTAAAGATTCCTTTATCATACCTGTGAAGAACTTGATTTCATCTGTTTTAATTCCTTTAAGAAGCCATAATACAAATATGTACAATGCAAATGAAAATAGTCCAGACAGTACTATATTAACTGGGCCATATGGATTCAGAAGAATGAGGGATAGAGCCATGAAAAATGCGGCGTATATAGTTTTTTTTGCAAATTTTACGTAGAAATCGCACCTTATATAGTTCAGAGAATAATAAACTGTAATTAAAAAGGCCGTTAGATAAAGAAGCAGTGTTATAATTGCTATACCAATAATTCCAAGGAAGTATCCAAACGTTACATCCAGAATAATATTTAATATTGCAGAAATAGCCCATATATTACCCGTGATCTTTGTTTTCCTTTCCATAACTATTATTTGAGTTATAATACAATAAAGACCAAAGAATAATCCACCAGTAGCTAGAATTGGAGTTATAAGATATCCCTGGTTAGCCAAAGTTGGAGTGGATAATATATACAGTAAAGGTCGAGCCAGAATAGATAATCCAATTACAGCAGGTACAGCCACTATTAAATACAATTTAATAGCATAATTTAAAAGAAATCTAGTTTCTCTGATTTTTCTTTCAGCATAAAACTGAGATAAAATAGGAAGTAGAACCGTATAAATTGGTGATGTGAGGATAGTAAGCAAAGAACTTATTGTATAACCTGCAGAATAGTAACCAACCGAAGTTATACCAAGTACTATCCCTATTATATAACGATCACTTGCATCTAACACCCAAAAAGATGCATTACTTGGAATGGTAGGTAATCCAAATGTCAGGTACTGCCTTAAATTATGGAACCTTGGAATTTTAAATCCAATCTGTTTAAGCACAAATGTAAACATTATTAAAGAAATTAAAGTTTGAGTTATTAAGATTCCTGTAACAGCCCCCACTACTCCCCTTCCCATCAATACAAGTAATAATGCAAAAATAACCACCATGTACGCCTGCAGAGTTGTGAAAACAGCATACTTTGTCATCTGGTTAGACGCTCTGAAATAATCAACAAAAACAAGCTGCAGCGCGGACATAATTACAGTAAGTGGAAGAATCAAGCCTACCCCTACATTTCCATTAAAAAGTACATGTGAAATAGGCACTACCAAAATATACAATGCAACAGCACCAATTATACTGGCAAATATAACTGTAAATAAAATTGAATAGAACGCTTCTTGTATTTCAGTCCTACTTTTGGAAGCAGATAAAAATCTTACCATTGTATAGGGCAGCCCCAATATTGCAATAGCAGGAATAATCGTAATTGTGATCTGAAACTGAGTCCATACACCATAATCTTGAATAGAAAGGTTTTGAGTTAAAATAGGCAGGAGCATAATCCCAGTTATAGTTACCAAAAAAGTTGACGTTCCAATTAGACCCATTCTCTGTAAAAACAATTTGTACTGATCCAAATTTTCACCTCATAACTCAAAAATCCTTAAAAAAATCCTCGACTTTAGGTTCAGGAAAATACTACGCATTTTTCTTCAACCCAATCAACCAAATATTACTTATGTAAAAATTATTATTAAATCGTTTGCATTACAAAATATTAACTATCCTACTGAATTAAAATATAAAAGACAATCCAAGACAATATTTAACGCAAACATACAGAAAAATAGTCTTTAAAATAATAAAAACAGATAATCAACGTTTAAAAAATATGATAAATTTTTACAATTAGTTTTACAATTTAACAAAACAGCCACTTCATTATAATTAACTTCTAAGAGCATTACCCTGCTCCAAGTAAATCCAACTTAAAAACAAAGAAAGAGACAAATTAACCCAATAAAGTACCTCAAAAAACTTGTTTTTTGGGCCCTCGAAATTCTACGAATCTCGGAGCATACAAAAAACTCTGTTTTTAGAAAGTTCAGAAAATCCTCAAAAAATTCATAGAATTTTTTTGGGACTGTCAAACGCGAAGCGTTTGAGCATTGGAAATCAAAGATTTCCAAAGGTTAGAAAATACGTAGTATTTTCTAAAATCCCAATCAAAGCTCGCAAAAACTATGTTTTTGTGGCTCTCAAACATTTCATGTTTGGCGCATTGAAAATCTACGATTTTCAAAAGCCCCAAAACCATAGGTTTTGAGGGATTGAGATTTTCTTCAACCTCAAAATCTCCAAACTCTTCATTATAATCCTGCCAGTTTACATCAACATTCAACACTCTAGCTCCTGAAGGCCATTTACCAGCAAAATCAATAAGCTTATTAACATTCTCCTTATTTCCATTAAAAACGGCTTCAACCCTGCCATCAGGAATATTACGGACCCAACCAGTTACTCCATGCTTTTTAGCTTCATCTCTTGTTCTATATCTAAAATAGGCTCCCTGTACTTTTCCAGTTATAAATACATGAGCGCTAACCATCAAGTTATCATTCTCCACATTTATTTTATAATCTAAAATTAAAAAATTTAGGGTTATTCCTTAATCTATTAAATGTCTAGAAAAAAGTTTATACTAAGCATTTTTCCATTTTGAAGCCTTCTTTGGGAAATTAAACATATTTAATAGAAATAAAAATAATAATATTACTTGGATAAAATGGTGTTAACATGAAACGAAAAACTGCCGTCATCATTGTTTTTGTATTTTTAATTGTAATTTTTGCTTTATATTTCATTATACCAAAACCAGCGAATCAAGAGGGCTATGAAACGGAAATTTTAGTTCAAGATCTGAATACACCTTGGGGAATTGATTTTCTTCCAGACAGTAAAATGATCTTTACAGAGCGTGGTGGAAGAGTAAGTATCTTTGATAATGGTACCATCAAAACAGTAGGAAATATAAATGTCACTCAAATAGGCGAGTCTGGAATGCTGGGAATTGCAGTAGATCCGGAATTCAGCACAAATAAATTCATATACCTATATTACACCAGCACAAATGGAAATAGAATTTCAAGATTCACATTAAATGGAACATTACAAAATGAAACTGTTTTAGTTGATAGAATACCAAATGCACAATTTCATAACGGGGGCCGGTTAAAGTTTGGACCTGATGGAAAATTGTATGCTACCACAGGGGACGCCACTAACAACCAATCAGCACAGGATATAAATTCTTTAGGCGGTAAAATACTTCGGATCAATAAAGATGGTACTGTTCCATCAGATAACCCATTTAGAAACTATGTTTACTCCTATGGACATAGAGATCCACAAGGGATAACATGGAACCCCTTGACACAAGAGATGTATGAATCTGAACACGGAGCAACACGAAATGATGAAATAAATATCATTACAAAGGGCGGAAACTACGGATGGCCGCTTTATCAAGGAAACGAATCGGCACAAGGATACATTAAACCACTTATCGTTTATACAGATTTCACACTTGCACCATCAGGAATAGATTATTACAACGGCGCTTTATACGTTGCAGGATTACGGGGATCGCAATTACGTAAAATAACACTTTCTATAGATGGAAACAGTGTAACTGGAGAAGAAGCCCTTTTTACTAACTTAGGGAGAATTAGAGAGGTTGTAGTGCATGATGGATACCTTTACATTGCAACGTCTAATAAAGATGGGCGTGGAATTCCCCAATCTGGTGATGATAAAATTGTCAGAATTAAGGTTTTATGAAATTAGTTAATATTAGTTAAAAAAATAAAATTCAGGAATTAATATTTTCCTGTTTTGAACTTAAATGCATAGGTTGCTGCTAAATTATTGCCTGCACTGTCTTTTACCGCTGCCGCGAGAATGTAAACCTGATACGAAGTGTATGCTGCTCTTTTACTGTTAGTTTTAATGTAAATATGATTTCCACTGACCCATGCTGTTATTTTACATTTAGAACCTGTTTTTAAGTTTTTAATGTAAATTTTAGACCAATTAACACTCTTTAAAATGTTTTCACTGAGCCGAATTGAAACTGTAGATGTTCTTGAAACTCCAATAACTCCGTTTTTAGGAGAAGTGGCAGCCACTTTAGGATCTGTTTTATCAATTGTATAAGTGTAAGTTTTATGGGCAGAAGGATTACCTGCTCTATCAACAACATAAAATTCAAGTTTATTAGTCCCCGCACTGGTTATCGATACTTTTCCAGTACCTGTAAAAGTATGCCATGACCCACCATTTAGTCTATAGTAAATTTTCGCGTTTGATTCACTTGAAAGAGTCACACTAATACTTTTAGATAAACCACCAGTCGGAGTTGCAGTAACCACCGGAGCAGTTTTATCAATTGTGTAACTGTAACTTGTATGTGAAGATGGATTACCTGCAGCATCTATCGCATAGAATTCAAGTTTATTAGTTCCTGAACTGGTTATCGATACTTTTCCAGCGCCTGTAAAAGTATGCCATGACCCGTTGTTTATTCTATAGTAAATTATTGCGTCAGATTCACTTGAAAGATTTACAGTAATGCTGCTATTTGACACGCCTTTAGTTGGACTTGCAGTTACCATTGGCTGTACTGTATCTACAGTAAAACCTGAAGTGAAAGCCGTTTCTAAGCCGTTGCCAGCCAAATCGGTTACTGCATTTACAGGAATATTAACAGTATAATTTCCATTAATGTAACCAGAAGTTGGAGTTATGGTTAAAACATTTCCTTTGATACTTTTAATTATTGAAACAGCTCCTGAAGGTCCAATAATAGAAATACTATCATAAACACTACCTGCTTGTATTGATTCACTGAAAACAATGGTAATTACTTTGTTTGTGGAGTTTGTTTTAGTATTATTCGCTGGATCACTGGTTGTTACAGTTGGAGGAATTGTATCTATACTAACAAATGTATCTAATGCTTGATAGTCCATTATAGTTGTTACATCAGCTACACCATTTATTAAACCTCCATTCAAAGTATTTTGCGCAATTCCATCAACGGTAAATGCTTGATTGTCTATATTTCCCAAAGTTGTAGTAAACTTCACCGGAATTCCATCAGGGACATGCCCTAAATCTGAATCATAGTAATTTCCAACATTGTCATGAGTTAAATCCACAGTAATTGTAGAAGTGGTGATATTATTGATTAAGTTTGGAAAAGCTGTAATATTCATTACTAACCAAGTAAATGGGCTGTATATGTTATAGGTTGGATATCCAGTACATGTACTGTCTCCAGGACCATAATTAGATCCCCACCAATTATATTCTATATTCAAACTGCCAGAATTGTAAATATTATTACCTGGAAATGGAGTGTGATAGTTACTTGCAGTATTTCTAATAAATTGGCTGAAATGAATAATTAAATTCCCCCCATTGGAAATAGCACCACCAAGACCACTATAAGTATAAGGATTACCCGATACATGGTTATCTTCAAAAATACTACTGTTCACGTTTAAATTAGCTCCATTACCAATAGCTCCAGCCCCATTCATAGCTTCATTACCAATAAATACACTATTATTTACAGTCACATCACCATCACGATTGTAAATAGCTCCACCACTAGAATGGGCATTATTATCCCTGAATATGCTGCTTGAAATCATTAATGTACCATAATTAATGATAGCTCCACCACAAAAACCACCTATAGCATCACCACCAGTAACACTATTTTCTGTAAATATACTGTTATTCACTTTTAAAGTACCATAATAATTGTTAATGGCACCACCATCTTCCACTGCGTTATTTCTTGTGAAATTACTGTTATTTACAGTCATAGTTCCATAATAATTGTAAATAGCACTACTACTTGCTGTATTACTTATAAAAGTGATGTTATTTAAAATTGAATTATTTTTATTGTAAATAGATGCACCATTAATTGCACTGTTACTATTAAAAGCACTGTTGTCAATAATCAGAGCCCCTAAATTAAATATAGCACCGCCAAATGCTTCACTTGCGGTACCAACTGCTTTGTTACCTGTAAAAGTACAATTTTTCACATTTAAATTAGCACTAAAACCTGAATCAGCGTAATTATAAATTGCACCTCCAGAAATTGCTCTGTTATCCGTGAAATCACCATCACTAACTGTTAAATCACCTGCATTATAAATAGCACCGCCCATATTACCTGCGGTGTTACTGTTGAATTTAGTATTTTTTATACTCAAAGTTCCACTATTGGAAATTGCACCACCAGAAGTAGCATTATTGGCACTGAAATAACTGTCAGTTACAGTTAAATTCCCCAAGTTTAAAATTGCACCGCCATAAGTTGCATTATTACCTGTGAAATTACTATTCTCCACAGTTACGTTACCATAATTGCAAATAGCACCACCATTAGTTGCATTTCCATTTGCAAGTGTCAAATTCGCAATTGTAACCTTCACGCCATTTTGAATCTGGAATATTTGTGCTGAATAAGTTCCATTGATAATGGTACTATCTCTACTTTGGCCAGTTATGGTCATATCACTACTAATGACCATATTAGTGTTGTTTTCTCCAGTGTAAGTCCCATCTGCAATATGCAATCTTCCACCAGGGAAAACATTGAGAATACCTGTTTTAATGGTTTTAAATGGATTGGATTGGCTGCCGTCGCCATCAATATCACTACCAGCATTTGAAACGTAAACATCATTTCTTCCCACGCTGATTTGAGTATTCACTGTTTGTGAGTCAGCCGCCGCCGAAACTGTTGCTAAACCCAGATTTTCAGATATAAATGTTGTAGTTGCTATGCCATTGCTTGTAGAGACACTTTCAGAGTCAACATGACCTACATAATCACTTTTAAAAGATACATTAACTCCATCAGGAACATGTCCATCTGCAGGATCATGATAAACTCCATCTGAGTCATGCAATAAGTCTGCAGTTATAGTTGATGTCTTACCTCTATTAATACTAGTTGAACTTACATTTACTGTTAAAACTATCCATTTAGAAACAGCAAACCCGCTAATTTTTCCAGATGGGTTACCCTTTGAACCCCACCAATTATACTCCGCATTCACAGTACCATCACTGCAGTAAATGGCACTACCCTTGGTTGCACTGTTATTTAAAAATATGTTAAAATGCACATTAATAGTACCATTATTGTAGATAGCACCGCCGCTATCAGTTGCATTGTTGCCTATAAAGTTACAGCCACTCAAATTAGCAATTGTGCCATAATTGAAGACAGCACCACCACCATAGTCCTCATCTGCTGCGGTGTTATTTGTGAGATTACAATTACTCCAATTGGTGATAATACCTTTATAATTACCAACCGCACCGCCACTTTTACTTGCGGCATTATTTGAGAACATGCTTCCACTTAAAGTAGTAATGTTACCTTCCCAATTGCTGATAGCACCCCCATAAATTGCATTGTTGCCTGTGAAATTACAATCAATCACAGTACCAATAGTACAGTAATTATTGTCAATAGCTCCGCCGAACCCTGCGCTGTTATTCGTGAAAGTACAGCCTTTTAAACTACTAATAGTACCATTATAATTAGAAATAGCACCACCCAAAGCAGTTGCTTTATTATTTAGGAAAATAGAATCAAAAACTGTTAAAGTACCATTATTATAGATGGCACCACCATAAGTTGCATTACCATTAGTCATCGTTAAATTTTGAATTGTAACATTAACATTACTGACAACTTTAAATATCCAATTTGTATCATTTCCACTTATAATAGTTTTATCTTTGTTTTGACCAGTTATGGTCATATTCCTGCTGATTGTAATATTTGTATTTCCTGTTCCAGTGTATACCTCATTTGCAATTTGTACTGTTCCACCTTCACTTACAGTTCCTGTTGCATTTTTAATGGATTTTTTAGGACCAGAAAGTGTATCAACTATCCATTCTGCGTATTGACCGTCCCAACTATCATTTCCACCAGAATTGTTTACATAAATAACCGATGAATCAGCTGCAGAAACTGCATTAACAGCAGATAACGTTATTAACACCATGCTAAATAAAATAAGGAATATTATTAATTTATTCGCATATTTAAAATGTGAATCCCCTTTAATTTTATTTATCCCCCTTTAAATGTTAAAAATAAATGAATAATTTATTAATAAATGAACATAATAACCCCCAATTATTATTTAAAATTTTCGGTTTAATTAAGAGGATTGACGGCTTTTTATAGTTACATTTAAAGGTTTATGCGTATTAAATTTAAAAATAGAACCAATTAAACTGTTTTAGGAAAAGAAAGCAAAAATTACTCCCATATAAGATCAGAACTTATTAAATCATGATCTATGTCAATAAACAGGCTAATTTGGAAATTAATATTCAATTTTAATTATATACAGAAACAGTTAATTTTCAAGAAGCGATTTAAAAAAAGAAAAAAATAAAGGAGATGTAAGTTTACTTACATCATTGGTGGCATTCCACCAGGCATTCCGCCCATACCTTCCATACCTTCCATTTCAGCCCTACCGGCACCAGTTGATGCGATAACGTCGTCGATACGGAGGATCATTTCTGCAGCTTCTGCAGCGGACTGCATAGCCTGTTTTTTAACTCTCTGTGGTTCGACTACACCAGCACGGTACATGTCAGCTACTTCACCTTTGAAGACATCTAATCCCATGTATAATGATTTTTCGTGTGCTGCTCTTAAGTCTACAAGAGCGTCAATGCTGTCTAAACCTGCATTTTCAGCGAGTGTTTTTGGAACAACTTCCAAAGCTTCTGCAAATGCAGAAACAGCTAGCTGTTCTCTGCCGCTTATTGAGTCAGCGTATTCTTTTAATCCTTTGGATATTGCTATTTCAGGAGCTCCTCCACCAGCAACAACCTTTTTGTCTTCTACTGTGGAAGCAACTACACCAATTGCGTCGTCAACTGCTCTTTCGATTTCGTCTACAACATGTGATGTGGAACCTCTAACCAGTAATGTAACAGCCTTTGGATCTTTACATTCTTCAACAAAGATCATGTCGTCGCCGGAAATTTTTCTTTCCACTACTTTTCCAGCTTGTCCTAAGTCGTTGAAGGAGAGATCTTCAAGGTTGGATACAACTTTAGCGCCGGTTGCTTTGGCGAGTTTTTCCATGTCTGATTTTTTGACCCTTCTTACAGCGAGAATACCTGCTTTTGCAAGGTAGTGCTGTGCGAGGTCATCGATACCTTTTTGACAGAATAAAACATTTGCACCTGAGTCTTCGACTTTGTAGATCATGTCTCTGATCATCTGTTCTTCCTGTTCGATGAATGCCTGCATTTGAGCTGGGTCTGTGATCCTGATTTCTGCGTCTACTTCAGTTTCTTTAACTTCTATTGCAGAGTTGAGTAATGCGATTTTTGCATCTTCTATTTTTGATGGCATTCCAGGGTGTACTCTTTCTTTGTCTATGATTACACCTTGTACGAGTGAAGAATCGTCCACTACAGCGCCGTCTTTTTTCTCTATTTTTATGTGATCTGTGTCAACTTCACCGTCTTCTTCAACCTGTTTAACAGCGCTTACGATGAGTTCTGCCAGTGGTTTTCTAGCTTTTTCAGTTCCTTTACCAGTCATTGCAGTCATTGCAACTTTTAAGAGAGTATCACGGTCATCAGCATCTATTGAAATTACGTTTAATATTTCCTGAGCTTTTTCTGCTGCCTGCCTGTAACCTGTAGCTATTACAGTTGGGTGTATGTCCTGGTCCAGTAATCCTTCTGCTTTTTTGAGTAATTCTCCAGCTATGATTACTGCTGTTGTTGTTCCGTCCCCTACTTCGTCTTCCTGTGTTTTTGCAACTTCTACAAGCATTTTAGCTGCAGGGTGTTCGATATCCATTTCTTTTAATATTGTTACACCGTCGTTGGTTACAACGATATCTCCAAGGGAGTCTACGAGCATTTTGTCCATTCCTTTAGGACCTAAAGTAGTTCTTACTGTCTCAGCGAGTACTTTTCCTGCCATGATGTTCATTCTTTGAGCATCTCTACCTAACAACCTGTTAGTACCTTCTGGTAAAATTAAAATTGGTTGGTTTCCACCACCTAATTGTGCCACTATATCACCTCAAATTTTTTTTAAAATAATTTTCAATTGTTTTGTATTTTATCAATGGGTTAGAGGTTCTATAAGTAGTTTTCGATAAAGCTCCCCTTTAAATAAAACCCTAATTTAAAATAAAAATAGTAAAAATCAAAATGTTTAGAATGGTAGCGATGAATAAATACCTTTTAAAATATCGTTTTTGGTGTTCCAATTACGTATTACTCCGAAATCATTGATATTATTTGATGCATCAGCACAGATCCATTTTCCATTGACAAACAACTGTGCCCACACATGACCGCACCATCCACTTGAAAATTTACAGTTTGCATGTACATACCTTGCTGGAATCCCTGCAGCTCTTGAAAGAGCTACTATAAGATGTGACAGGTCAACACAGTTACCTTTTCTATCTCTTAATGTACCTACTGCCCCTCTTCTTGTATTGTAATAGAATGAATAGTTTACATAATCTCTTACCCAGTTAAAAATATTGGTGGCTTTTTCTAGAGTTGTGAGTTTCTTAGTTACTGTTATATTTTCTTTATATTGACTCAACTTTTGTTGATAACTTGCATAGTCCTGTAAATATTGATTATATTTCTGTTTTGCTTTCAAATAAGAGTTATATGATACATTTGTCTCATTCCAGGCATCACGCGCTTCTTGATATGCAGTTTCATTTCCGCTGAAATCTGCAATTTGCGGCTCAATGCCAGGTTCTGAAACTGGATCTGGATTTTCCACATGTTCTGGTGCTGTTGGTTTTGGGTTTGGATTAGGTACAGACACGTTTTTAGTTGCAGGTGTTAAACTTTTAGCAAGTGCTTTTATTCGTGCATCACGGGATTGGGCATTTTTAGTTGCCTTTTTACACTCACTGGGAGGAATATTCCTTACTTTATAAGTTTTATAGACATATTTGTAGTAGTACTTGTACGCGTACCTGTAACTGTACTTATATTTATACGTGTATTTCCACTTGCCCCTGTATTTGTACCATACTTTTACCTTTGATTTTACCGGGACCTTTATCTTGTAGTATACTTT
Source organism: Methanobacterium sp. (assembly GCF_038562635.1). Lineage (NCBI taxonomy): Archaea > Methanobacteriati > Methanobacteriota > Methanobacteria > Methanobacteriales > Methanobacteriaceae > Methanobacterium > Methanobacterium sp. The sequence goes on from NZ_JBCFBO010000002.1 coordinate 175,599, forward strand.
AACTTTCTTTTTTATCGTTACTAAATAAGCTGCATTTACCTGTAAAATACTTTTATATTCGTTAGAGATAGTGTTAATACTACCATTCGATGAAAATTGATTTTCTGTTAAAGCTGCAGAAGGAAAAACGCAGATCATTATACTTAATACAATTAGTAACGAAAAAAATGATTTTCGCTTAATTTTATCGCCTCCGTGATGGCATTGTTAAATTTATTATTTAACAAGCCCCAGGACTATTATTAATAATTTTTTTTAATAATATAAATCTTTTGCTTTTATTTTTAAAAAAATAAGTTATTTAAAAGCTTATTTAAGTTTAAAATTACCTAAAAAACTGTTTTAATACATGCAAAATTATTATTAATTTTAATTTATGTTTTTAATAAGTTATTATATAGTAAAAGATTTTTGTAAAAAATTTAGATATTTAATATTCTTCTGCATCTAAATTATGATTTTAAAGAGTCCACCGATAGCATTAAAATAATATCTAACTCCCCATCCTTAGTTAAAATATTATTTTCCAAATATATCCATTATCCCATGAAATATGCAGCTATTACTAATTTTAATGTTTTCTTAACAAGACTTTTAAAAATTAAGTTAAATTCTATTTCAGTATAAAGTCTGTTAAATTTACATCGCTTAAAGAAACTGAATTAAAATATTAAGAGCGTATTTGTTAAACCAATGAAATCTGCGGAACGAATTCAAAAATTTAATTAAAAAGAAGATGATTATTTATTAAAATTAATTTAATTCTCTATTTTCTGCCAGAAAGTTATTTCATTTTCTTTAAATGCTTTAAAATAACCTTTCCTTTCTAAATTTCTCAAAATACTGTTAAAATTATCAAAAGATAACTCTTTAAACCCTATATCCCGTATCTGTTCATAAAGTTCTTGGGTGGTACATTTATCCATACTTAATAATTGATAAACCTGGGATTGGAATGAAGTCAAATCCTTTTTTGGTTTAGCGGTAAGTGCGTCAAAATGTCTTTTAATTTTTTCAAGTTCTTCCAGTTCCTTATTCCTTTCATCCAGAAGACCCACAAGTTCTGATATTTTCCCATCTTTTTCTTCCAAAGCCAGCTTAAGTTCCTCTATTTCCTGATTCTTTTTATTAACCAATTCTGTATCTAACTTACCTGCATCTCTGGACTCAGTTTGACACTTTTTAAGTTCAATCTTTAATTTGCTAATTTCAAGCAGACAAGCCTTAACCAGTTGTCTCAACTGTTCCCTTTCGTTATCTTTCAGTAATGGCATTTTATCATGTATAATTTATTGGAACTTATTTTTAAGTTTAATGCTTTATCCGTATTTTCACGATAACATTTCATTAAACTTTATTATATCCTTTTCAATCATTAGAATTAACAAAGCGCAAAATATACCAATTAAAGCACCCGAAATTACATCAAATGGATAATGAACTCCATTATAAATTCTTGAAAATCCGACCAGAAATGCAAATATCAGCAGAGGATAAATTAATTTACACCTTTTACCTTTAAATTTAAAGCTGTAACTCCTCCCAATTATAATTGCCCCTATAAAAGAAGCAACCGTGTGACCTGATGGCCATGAAGAACCGCTCATATCTGTTAAAACCCGTATTCCATTAAGTGCAACATATGGCCTTGGCCTTGCAACAATATACTTTAAAATTTCTGTCAAAAAATAACCGAATACCAGGGCAACTATACAAACTAACGCAACATTTCTCCCTTTCCTCCCGCCAAATATGTACAGTAAAACACATAGCCCAATCCAAATGCTAAAATATCCCACACTTGATATCAACGGCATTATAACATCAAAAACTTGATTTTGCATGTTGATATTAATTAAATAGAAAATTATAATATCTACCTGATTTAATGTCCCAATTAGTCCATTTAGCATGCGTACCCTCTATATTAACTAGTAAAACAAGGAATTTTTAAAATACTTATTATTTGATCTTTAAATAATTAAAGTTTTCCCGTTATTTAAATGATAAATTTGTATTCTTTTAAAAAATATGGATGTTACAGATAACGTTATTCTATAATTCATCCAAATAACTAAAAATTAGTAGATTAATTGCTTTCTATAGCAGTGTACGTTAATTGATTATAATAATTCCCTGCAGAGGTATAAAATGGTATACCCAATGTTAAATAAGTACCAAAATGGCTTTCAGAACCATCAGCTGGCATTTGCACAGCAATACCAACATTTGTAGTTAAAATATCTACTGAAGAACCATCTTCCGAGTTAATTGTGAAAGATGCTGGTGTGAATACATTAGAACCGCCGTCTGAAAATTGCGTACTTGCAGACCTTACAAGCAGATTTATAGATACATTTCCAGCATTTTTAATGTAAATATTACGGTCTAGTTCAGCACTGCTGTAAGCTGTTTCACCAGCCAGAGGATTATGTCCATTTGTAGTCATTTTAATATTTGTTGGATTGATTTTTAGTGCAATATCCCTTTTAGTGTTATTGGTGTAATTTTGAGTACTATTTGATGTGCCATTATGATCAGTGCTTTTAACGATTAATGTAATAGTCTGTCCTGCTGAACTTGATTCAGATACTGCTGCCGCATCAGTATTTGCTGCTGCAAACACTGCTATAAACAGGACTGCAACTGTTAAATAAGCTATTCCCAATATTTTCTGGTTCATTAAGTTCCCTTTGCTTGATCATATATAATCCGTTAAATTAGTGAAGATAAGCACAAATATTTAACTGATTTAGTTAAAATGTGATATTGTCATTATCACGTATAAATATTATGTATTTTTATGTGAAATAAATTAAAATTAAGGTTTAAATAAACATATTAATCTATATTTTATTATTTAAAAAATCAATTAATATTAAAATAAATTATATTTTTATATCAGTGAAGAAATAACCAATAATATTAAAAAAAACACAAATAATAACTTGTTTGCTGTATTTGAACTGATTTAAAGTACTGATTAAAAAAATTAGATACATAATAACCTTTTAAAAAAGATACATAAACTATTAAAAACAGCTAATCAAATAGGACTTACAAAATAATAGAAAAAAGGAAATAAGTTAAATTATTTTTTCCTTTCTACTTTGATTTTAATTGGGGATTCTATTTCTTTTTTCCTGATGATCCACACTGCTGCTGCAATTATCAACAATAGTATTAGCCATATTGGAATTACAAGAATTGTGTCATGTGCCTGGAGGATCTTGTTCTGTTGATATCTCCCGTAGTTTATTTTTGTATCTGCAGAATAAAGACCAAAGTCTGCAAATCCAGGTGTCCACTGCGCAGTTAAAGTGTAATTATCTCCAGGGAATACTCCACCCTGTATGGGTACAACTTGTTTTCCAAGCAAGCCATTTATTTCAATATTTCCTGTCATGTTTGCATATACAGTTCCGTTGTTGTTTAACTGATATATAAAATCGCCAGGCATGTATGAAAGAAGGACTGTGGGTGTACTGTGCTGAATCATTTGTAATGATTCAACAATAGGGCCTGGAAGACCTGCTATTATTGGAATAACAAGTTCTACACCCTGTTTAATAGTTAAAGTCTGGCTTAAATTGCTACTGTTCTGCAAAGGTACCCCAGTTATGACCATTGCACCCATAGCGTCAGAATAATTTATCTTTGAGGGGGCAGTAAGAGTAAATGGAATGACCTTTGATGCCTTAGGTGTTAATGTGAAATTGGTTACGCCCAGGTTTATCCACGTAGCAATTCCTTGATCAGAGTAAAGCAGATGAATACTGTCCATTAACAGCCTTTTTTTGTTAACTGTTACATTCAGTGTTTCATCCCCAATATTTGTAACTTTTACCTGACCAGAAACAGTTTGTGACGGTGTTAAATTATATTTAATTTCAGGGGGTGATGCTAAAAGCCCTGCACCAAAAACGGACCCCACTGAATTAATCAATATAAATAAAATTAAAATCACTGGTAAAAACTTCTTAATATTTCCTAAAAACATGTGAAACCTCCAGATCATTTATTGGATACTAATAATGATCTGATTTACAAAACAGTATACTTTTGAAGTATTTAAAGATTTTCTAAGTAAAATTAAAAATAAAAAAATTTAAAAAAAAATGTTTTTATTACGGTGCTGTAGCTCCGTGTTTAACAGCTGTGTAAGTTAAACTAATAGAATAATCACCATCTTCAGCGCCAGCAGGTATATCAATTAACTGATGTGTTGTGAAAACATTGGTACCGGTTCTTGCAGTAGCTAAATTATCATATACTTTAGCAGCAGCAGCAGCAGATATTGCAACATTTCCAGATTGACCAACAATTTCATAGTTTGCTTCATCTATTCCGATTGTATCTGTTACTGGAGCAGTAGATGTAAATGCTGATGTATCTGCTTTAACATATATATCAGATTTAACGTTTCCAGTATTTGCTATATCAAAGTTACTACTTGAGGCACCAGTAGCACCAGGATTTAAAGCGCCAAATGCAGTATTACCGACAGTTAATGCTATGTTTTGGTTAACGGTCACTGTTGCAGTCTGACTATCTGTAGCAGCTGCAGCCGGATTGTCTCCCACTGCAAAAACAGCAACAAACATCATTGCAGCTATTAAAGGAATTATTCCTACTAATTTTTGATTCATTATTAATCACGTCCCCATTATATTAATATAATTATTAGTTATCATTGTATTCAATTAGTGACAATTGTCACAAAGTTATAACTGGATATCAACTAAAGTGAGGTATAGTTCTTTTAATATATAAATATTACGTGCTTTTTTTGTGAAATATAGTATTAAAAGGCCCAAAAGACAGTAATAAGGCATAAAATTACTTATTATTATATAATCAAGAATTAGTATTAAATATAATAAATTTCATGCACTTAATCAATAACAAATATGCCATTATTAAGAAAATATAATTATAATTAAAAAAATAGTCCATAAAAAGATTTAAACCAAATTTTAAGAATTCATAACACTAAGTAGCAGTATAAGTAATTGTTGTAGTGTAAGTTCCAGGTTCAGTGCCCTCAGGTACTGTTATATAATAGTCCATGTACACAGTTTCACTATGAAACAACCCAGAATAAGACTTTAATAATTCATCATCCGTAGTAAATGCTTTTTTACTTATAGTGCCCCCACTATATTGGCCACCGTACTTAAAATTACTCAATGCAATTCTATTAGTACCGCTTGTGAAATCACCCGATGCTCTAACGTAAAGTCCACCACTACCCAAAAGAGATGATACACTAACTGTCGTTGCACGAGTAAATGTATATTCTGTACCATCAGCTGCTAAATTTCCAAAATTAACAGTCGCAGGATCTGCTTCTACATCTGACAATATTGACATTGGTTGAACCATAATGCTCTTCGAAGCATTTTTTGTAACATTGGTTGAATTTGTATTATTAGTTGAATTTGAAGAGTTTGAACTGTCGGCATATACTGAAAATATGCTCGCAATTACAAAAGTTACGGCAAATACTGCAAAGATTATGTTGTACCTTTCTTTCACAAACTTCCCCTCATTTTAAACTGTAACACTAACTGTGATGTAAATCACAGATCATCAAATTACCATTACTAACTCACGAATATATTCACATATTTAATAAATCGTTATATATTCACCGTGATTTTAGTTCAATATTAATTTAATAAATATATATCTAATATAAACTTATCTTAAATCTGCTGGCAATCACATTAGAGACTTGATCGAGTAATACTCTGAAAATCAAATTATTAAAGTAAAAAAAAGAAAACCCTGCAAAATCCATGATTTTAAAGAGTTTTTCTAATTATTTGTTTGAGTACTCTTTAAAAATCTTTGATTTTTATGCAGAGATCCAATACACGTTTAAACACTACATTATCTCAGAAATAAGTTCAGCATTCAAAATAGAAGCGCCAGCGGCACCCCTTATAGTGTTATGCCCAACTAATACATATCTAAGACTGTTATCAAATGCTGCATCTTTCCTTAATCTTCCAACAGTTACAGCCATGCCGTTATCAGTATTCCTATCCATTCTTGGCTGCGGCCTATTTTCTTCTTCCCGGATTACAACAGGGTTTTTTGGTGCAGAGTGGAGATCTAACTTTTGTGGAATGCCTTTGAAATTATATAAACAATTTTTCACATCTTCAATCTCTAAATCATCTTCCATTTCAATGAAAACTGCTTCAGTATGACCATCGACAACAGCAACCCTGTGGCAGGAAGCACTTAATCCGAATGGCGCAGGGACTACAGATTCTCCATCAAATTCACCAAGCAAATGAAGTGTTTCAGATTCCATTTTCTCTTCTTCGCCGCCGATAAAAGGCACGAGATTATCCACTATTGCCATTGAAGGAACACCATTATAACCAGCTCCAGAAACAGCCTGCATGGTTGAAACATACACCCTTTTTAGGTTATACTGATCATAAAGTGGTTTTAAAGTGAGAGTTAAAGCTATGGTTGAACAGTTAGGATTTGTTACTATGAATCCATCCCATCCTCTGTTTTTTTGTTGAATTTCTACTAAATCCAAATGTTCAGGGTTAACTTCAGGTATCACCAGGGGAACATCGGGCTCCATTCTCATTGCACTTGCATTTGATGCTACAATACAGGATTTGGCAAACTTCGGCTCAACAATCGCTGCAGTATCTGCTGGAAGCGCAGAAAACACAATATCAACATCTTTAGTTTCTTTAGGGTCTGTATCAACTACAGTAATATCTTTAACACTTTCTGGTATCGAACTATCAAGATACCATGTTGCAGCGTCTTCATATCTTTTTCCTGCTGATCTTGCAGATGCTGTAAGAGCAGTGATTTCAAACTTTGGATGATCTGCCAAAAGTTCAATGAATCTCTGCCCAACCATTCCAGTTGCTCCGAGAATACCTACGTTTACCATATAATCACCTATAATATAGATTCATAACAAAATATCGTAGAAATGACTTTCCATTTTATTTATGTCATATTATCTTTAATTTACTAAATATATCTAATAATTTATGTTATCTACTATAAATTTATACACCTAATAACTTTATTTTTCCGTCGTTCTTTTGAAGTCCTAATCTTAATTCTCCCTCATGGACCTTCGTATAGCCGTTTGTTATTTCCAGCTTGATACCGCCTTTAAGTTTTCCACTTGGAATTATATTATCCCAAAGCTCTAAAGTGATATCTCCAGTGTCATCTTTAATTTTAACAAGTGTTAACACCTTACTGCCATACTTAGTCTCCATTTCAATTACTTCTTCTATGCTTATAACTTCTCCCTTTATCTTAATTTTACTTAAACCTAACCTCAAATTATTTATGTTAAATTTATCAGTGCCCTTTGATAATTCTTTTATTGTAAACTCGATATGTCCTTCTATCCTGTTAAATTTACCTGAAATTTCTACTTCATCACCGATTTTAGATGAATTCAAACTTCTGCTATCTCGCAAAAGTTTCACGGCAATATCTTTCCTTGTTTTTCCCAAAACATACGCTTTTTTACTATCTAAATAGCCTAAAATTCCGCTAAACTTTAAAGTTCCATCGTCCTTTACCCGCATCTTCTCTTGATTCACTATTTTATCAAAGTCCTTCCTGTATCTTTGATATATCCCAGATAGATGGTACGATTTACAAGATAACACATATTCATCATTAACATATTTATTTGAAGTTTTATGGCTCCATAACCTGACAAAAAAGCCTACTCCATTTTCTACAGCTTTTCGGTCATTTGTATAAATATTTGCTTCAATCTGAGGCTTTCCTTCATAATCTCTAGATGATCCAAGACCGCTTCCAGTTAAATTTGAAGATCCAGCAATCATTTCAGTGTCATCAACAATTATCATCTTTGCATGAAGATTATTATTGTATTTTATAGATATATTGTCACCAAAAATACTTTTCCACCTTTCAACATCATCTAATTGATGCAGCCTTCGAAATACATCTTCCTTTTCCAGTTTAGTGATAAGATATACTTCTACATCTTTATTATTAGATAAAGCATTTTCAAAAGGAATGATAAATTCCTCACCAAGCGTGATCCATGGATATACAATATAAATATGATTCTGTGCACCACTTATCATTTCATGAATCTTTCTTAAAGCAGAACGGTCTTCCTTTAAGAAAGTTGGAACAAATTCAGTTACTGGTTCACGTTTCTTAAAAAGCATGTATCCCCCTAAAAAATAAAAATATTATATAAAATAAGCAAATTATTTTTTTTATTTTATACCGAGAACATCTCCCATATCGCTTATTTTTCCCTCAGAAGCCCCAACAACATATCTTACTGCTTTAATTACTCCTGATACAAATGCCTGCCTGCTGTGTGCTCTATGGACAATTTCAATTCTTTCTCCTTCACCTGCAAAAAGTACAGTGTGGTCTCCAACGATATCTCCACCACGGACAGCGTGTATTCCGATCTCTTCAGGAGTACGTGCACCTACCATTCCTTGCCTGCCATAGACACCACATTCATTCTTATCTCTTCCAAGTGTCTCTGCCAGAACTTCATAAGCTTTAACAGCTGTTCCTGATGGTGCATCAGCTTTATGCTTGTGGTGAGCTTCTATTATCTCCACATCATAATCATCTTTTAAGATTTTAGCAAGGTCCGCAATGATTTTAAAGAATACATTTACACCTACTGCCATGTTTGGAGCAATTACTGCTTTTACTTTATTCTTTTCTATAGCATTTTTCATTTCTTCCATTTGCTCGTCTGAAAATCCAGTTGTACCTACAACTAAATTAACTCCACATTCTGCTGAAGTTTTAATTGTACCTACGGCAGCATTTGCTATAGTAAAATCAACAAGCACATCTGGCTTCTTCTCTGTTAGAACTTCAGCAAGTTTTTCAGCACCGTTTACAGGAACACCAATGGTTCCCACACCAATTACTTCACCTACATCCTTTCCCTCAAAAGGGGTATTTGGTGCTTCTATTGCTGCCACAACTTTCATGTCATCCTGTTCAAGTATGGTCCTAATTATTTTAGAACCCATTCTTCCGCTTGCGCCTGTTACAGCCACTCCAATCATTTTATCAATCTCTCCAATATTTAATATTTTGATTCAAAAAATCCATGATTTCGACCTAAATATTTTCTATTTCAGGCATAAAATCTTTGATTTTAACCAATTTCCCTGTAAAAATTATAAAAAAGCCCGAAAAACCGGCGAAAACATAGTTTTTGAGGGAATTCTCGAGCGATATAAAAATTAAATAATAGTTTTAGCAAATGTGCTAAATAATAATTTAAATTAAATCAAGGTTTTTAAGTACTTCTTTTAATTTAGCCTTGTTTTCCTCATTAATAGGTGCAAGAGGCATTCTTACATTACCTGCTGGCCTTCCCATCATACTTAAAGCTGTTTTTGCTGGGACTGGATTTGTCTCAATGAATAGAACTTTCATGAGATCATAAAGTTCGTAATGGGATTCAGATGCAGATTCAAAGTCCCCTTCCAATGCATAATTAACCAGCTGGCTCATACGTGCTGGATCAACATTTGCAACAACACTTATCACTCCTTTTGCACCCAAAGCTATCATAGGAAGTGTAAGATCATCATTTCCAGATAGAACTGCGAATTTATCAGTTTTACCTATTTCATCAATTTTTTTAATTATTTGAGATACTTTATCCAGGTCAGGGTTTGCTTCTTTAATAGCAGCAATGTTGTCAAGTTCTGCAACTTTTCCTATAGTTTCAACGTCTATATCTGTACCTGTTCTTGAAGGTACATTGTAAACTATTATAGGAATATTTGTAGATTCTGCAAGTAATTTATAATGCTCATAAAGGCCATTTTGCTGCGGTTTATTGTAATAAGGTGTTATAACCAGTGCTCCATCTGCGCCTATATCTTCAGCATGTTTAACAAGCCCAAGAGCTTCCTTGGATGAATTACTACCTGCACCGGCGATAGTTGTAACTTTACCATCAGCTTCGTCAATTAAAATATCTAACAGCTTTCTGTGCTCATCGTGAGATATTGTAGCTGATTCACCAGTTGTTCCTGCAGCTAATATCCCATTAACGCCGTTTTCTATCAAATAATTTATGTTTTCACGAATTCCTTCTTCATCTATTTCATCGTTTTTCGTGTATGGAGTCACCATAGCCACGGTCGTACCTTCAAATTTCATTTTAAGACACCTTTTACAAGTTCATAAGCCTTATTACCATCATCCCAATCCACAAAAAGAACAACAGAAGTCTGACTTGAAGAAATTTCAACAATATTTATTTTACTTTTTTGTAAAGGTTCAGTTATTTCTGCTATTACTCCAGGAGTGTCTATAAAATCCTGACTTGCAACAGTTATCATTGCAATTTCTCTTCCCAGAGAAAGAGAACTTAAATCATCAGTTGTTACAACAACTTCATGGAGAACTTCATGAGCACGGTCTGAATCAGATTTATTAACGAATACAGTTATGGAATTTTGACCTGTAGAAATTCCATAGATGTTAATTTTATGTTTTGCAAGAGTATCTGTGATTTTTGACAAAATTCCAGATTTTGTTAAAATCTCTTCCCCAACAACAGCAATAACAGATATAGGTTCGCTGTTTATGGTTGCACATTTGAGTAATTCATTATTAGAAGGACCTATAATTTCTGTCCCAGGAGTAGATAAGTCTCCTTTTTCATATCCAATTATTTTAGCATCTATTTTTGGATCTTTGTATTTTAGAGCATGGGGGTGCAATACCTGTGCTCCATGAGTTGCAAGGTCCCTCATTTCTTCAACAGAAATTTTATCAAGCTTTTTAGCCGAGAGAAGTTTGTTTGGATCAGTAGACATTACTCCATCAACATCAGTTACAATGATAACTTCTTCAGCTTTGAGGCAGTGCCCAAGCAAAAATGCAGTTATGTCACTTCCTCCTCGTCCTAAAGTTGTGATGTTCCCTGATTCATTTTTTCCAAGGTATCCACAGACTACAGGAATTATTCCTTCGTCTATCATTTCTTCAATCTTGCTTGATTTTTCTTCTGTTACTTCAAAGTTAATTTTTGCACTTAAAAAATTGTTATCAGTAATTACGGGCCAAGCATCTGCATATGGATCTACATATTCGGATTTAACACCTAAAGATTCGATAGTTGATGAAAATATTCTAACACTGGTCATTTCTCCCATTGAAACAACTTCAGCAAGCTGTTTGTCTGTTATAGATTTTCCCATAGCAGTATCTACAATTTTTAAAAACTCATCTGTCGTTTTATTTATTGCAGATACAACAACTACTACCTTTTTACCTTTCATGTATTCATTTACAACTGATTGCGCTGCTTTTTTAATCCGTTCACCATTGCCAACGGATGTTCCTCCGAACTTGGCCACTATAATTCCCATTAACTGTCACACCTGAAATCTATTGATATCTATAAGATCTATTGAGGTCCTTGTTTTACTAGTCTAGTTACATATCCTGCAATTTTATTTCTAAGATGTTTTGTACTTACAGTAGAAAATTCTTCTACTAATTTTTTATTTTCATCAAAATCTGTGGTAAATTTACCCTCATATGTTTCTACTAATTCTTTTGCAGTTCTTTTTACGAATGATGTTCTTATGTTACCCATTAGTATTCCTCCTAAGTATTTTTTCTTGTTCTTTTTTGTTTAATTCCATCAAAATATTCATTATTTTATTGATGAAGTCTCCATCTATTTCTTTGGAGATCTTTTTAATTTTATCTTGAATATAATCTTCTCTTTTTTTATCTTCTATTGGAATGCCCAAAGCTAGTTTTGCACTCGCAATATCTTTAGCAAGAGATGTTCTTTTTTCTATTAAATATATTAGTTCTTCATCTATTTTATCGATTGCGACTCTAGATTCTTGAAGAACTTTTAAAGCTTCTGCCTTATCCACTTTTTCACCTTAATTTGTTTAAAAAAGGAGACTTATTAACTCAGAATTTCCTTTGTGCCTTCATTATCAACTTCAGTATGTATAATGTTACCTTCATAAGAGCTCCATGAGTCTAAAACATTATCTAAAGCTTTATCATCAGTTACAGCCACAAATGAAGGCCCTGTACCTGATAATCCGGCTGCAATTGCACCTGCACTTAATGCATCAAGGGCAATGTTAGGATTAAATTCAAGAGCTGCACAATATAAAAGTCCATTTAAAGTTAGAGCCTTATATATATCACCTTTCAAAGCCTGGCCAAATGCAAGCTTGACATAAGGTGAGAGAAGTTTCATCTTCAAAATATCAGATTGTGCAGTAAGTGATTTTTTATCTGGCATATATATTAATATATTTTGCTCTTCCATGTCTTGCTTTTTCAAAATTTTTCGGTTCATGTTGTCGGTTACAGTTAATCCTCCAAAAAATGAAGCACTTGCATCGTCGAATGCACCAGTAATAGTAACACCCGCCTCTAACGAAGCATCTATAGCCAAATTTAATACATCAACATCCGACATATAACAATCAGGACCATATTCTTTTGATAAAGCTAAAACTGTAGCCAGAACAACTGCATTTGAAGTTGCACTGCTGCTTGAAAGTCCAGATGCAACTGGAAGATCAGAATATGTTTTAACTCTAACTCCAGTATCAATATCAAATTTATGGAGAACGCTTTTAACACATAGCTCCATTAAACTTGTGTCTACATCTTCATCTGACTTACATATTATATTTGATGATTTTAATTCCACTTCTGCAGTTACATAACGCCTAATACCAAATGCTGAACCACAACCAGTGGCTATAGCATTTATAACTGTTGCAGAACCTGGAGATTTAACAATTGTTTTCAATATATCACCTTTAGGTGTTATCATTATTTGTAACTAAATAAGAAGATTATGATATGTACTTTTATAACTCCTGATATTTAAATAAAATAGACATTACCCTTTTAAAATCATAATTTCATGACAATTCCATTTTAAATCTAATTTGTATGGTAAAAATATAAGGCAGAAACAGAATTTAAGGATAAATGATGAAAAAATAAATCAGTAATATGTTGAATGACTTTACCGCGCCCCCAAATTTAACTAGTTTAAAAAAATTAAGACTATCACTTAAAAGATACACTTCAACATGTTTTTATCTGCAGTAACTTGCGGGTTAAATTTAAATCTTAAAAAAACCAAATAGATATTTTATTAAAATAGAAATGCTAAAAATATTGAATAAATTGAATAATGTTAAAATAAAAATCTTATATAATGGAGGTTAAATAATGGCTGTTAAAGTAGAAGTATTTACATCTCCTTCATGCCCATACTGTCCTATGGCCATAGAAGTTGTTGACGCAGTAAAAAAAGAAATGCAAGACGATATAGAAGTTGAAAAAATTGATATAATGCAGAATCGTGAAAAAGCAATAGAATATGGTTTAATGGCAGTTCCAGCCGTTGCTATAAACGGTACTGTGAAATTTGTAGGAGCTCCTGAAAAAGACGAGCTAGAAAAAGCTATTAAAGAAGAATTACAAGCAAGCTAATTTTAGAAAAATGGAAATCCACAGTGCGCATCTCATTAATAAGTCCAGAGATACAGGGGAATTAATGAAAAATAATGAAAATTCCTCTTACGGGATTACAACAGGGAGCGCTGCAACTGCTGCTGCTGTTGCAGCACTTTTAACTGTAAATGGAAATATTACGTCACAGATAGATATTGAAACTCCTTTTGGAATACTTAAAATTGATATAAATTGTTCAAGAAAAATTAGTTCTAATTCTGGAAGAGCATGTGTAATTAAAATGCCCTACAACGACCCTGATGTCACCACAAACCTTAAAATATGTGCTGACGTGAAGATAACTGAAGATAACGAAATAAAAATTAAAGGCGGGGAAGGTGTTGGTAAAGTAACCAAACCAGGTTTACAGATCCCAGTTGGAGAACATGCCATAAATCCTGTTCCAAGACAAATGATAGAAATTAATCTCCAAAAGGTGCTCCCTAAAGGAAAGGGAGCAGAAGTTATAATATTTGTCCCAAAAGGAGAAGAAATTGCAAAAAGAACCATGAATTCTCGTCTTGGTATAACCGGCGGTATTTCAATTCTTGGAACGACTGGTATCGCAAGGCCTATGTCTTCTAAAGCTTATAAAGAATCTTTAGCCTGCCAGATTGATGTTGCAGTGGCTGAAGGATATGAAGATCTTATCTTCGTGCCAGGTAACATTGGAGAACGCCTTGCAGTTAAAATTTTAGATGCTCCTAAAGACAAAATAGTCCAGATGAGCAATTTTGTAGGTTACATGTTAGACAAAGCTGAAGAAAAAGGCATCAGCAAAATTATGTTATTTGGACACGCAGGTAAACTCATTAAAATCGCTGCAGGTATTTTTAACACTAAAAATAGTGTTGCAGATGGAAGAAGAGAAATAATAGCAGCATACTGCGGACTTTTAGGTGCAGACCAAAAGTTAATAGAATCTATTTTTAAATCTAAAACTACAGAAGACATGATAACTATTCTTGATAAAGAAAACATGACCTACTCTGTTTTTGAACTCATAGGTAAATCTATAAAAGAGAAATGTCATGAAAAATATAACATAGATTTTGACATAATTATCGTTACAATGAACGGCAGAATTTTAAACAAACAATAACTGCTTGTATAGTCAGGTGCAAAAATAGACCATCTATCCAAATGAAACGGTGAAATAATTGAATTTAATCAATTTAAAATCATTATGCCTGACTTTCAAATATTGTAAGTTTAATTAATTACGCTCATGACTATAAAATCAATAATTAAATAAATTTATAATTTTTACAATGATATAATTTAATTTAAGGTGAACATAATGAAGATATGTATGTTAGGTCATTTTCCACCCCATTTAGGAGGTATTTCTTCATATACCTATCTTTTATCCAGAGAACTGGTAAATCGAGGGGATAAAGTATGTGTACTCACATATCCCCATGAAAATATTTCTGATATTGAAGGCATTCCTGTTTTTACAGCCCCAACTGTAAATATTAAGGGTATACGAGGATTTTTATTTTCAATATCTGCCACTTTTAAGCTTTTGAGTATGATTAGAAAATATAAAATTGATCTTATACACGCTCATTACGTTATGCCTCCCGGATTAATAGCAGTTATTTGCAGTATGTTTTCAGAGACTAAAACAGCGATTACTATACACGGCTCGGATATATTTGTCCTGGCACGTAAACCCCTGTTAAAATCAATGATTAAATTTATTTTAAAAAGATCAGATTATGTATTCGTTGTAAGTGATTCGCTCAAAGAAAATGTCCTTAAGTTAGGCATCGAAGGGCTTGAAGATAAACTATCAATCACCTACAATTCAGTAGATGTTGAAAGATTTAGACCAGATCAGATAAGTACATTTAAAAAAGAAATACATATAAACCCACAAAAGCCAGTTGTGCTTTTTGTTGGTAATTTAGTGTGGCAAAAGGGTGTTGAATATCTTATACGGGCAAAAGAATTCCTCAATGTAGATGCAGAAATAGTGATTGTTGGAGACGGACCCCTGCTTGAGGAACTCAAGGGTATTGTAGAATTCGAAAAAATGGAAGGAATTACTTTTACAGGCGCGAGAAATGATATTGAAAATATAATGCCTTCAGCAGATGTTGTAGTGGTGCCTTCGGTATCTGAAAGTTTTGGTATTGTGATTTTAGAGGCCATGGCATCTGGTAAACCAGTAGTTGCAACTAAAGTTGGAGGAATTCCGGAAGTTGTAAATAAAAAGATTGGAATACTTGTAAATCCCGAAGACCCTGTAGGACTTGCAGAAGCAATTAATAAAATACTGCAGGATAAAGAACTTAAAGAGAACATGGGAAAAAATGCAAGGGAACAGGTAATGAAATATTCAAGTATTGAAATTCCATATTGATTAACACTCATAAATTAATAGTGAATTACCAGATAATTTAGATTAATTGATCTAAAAAAATGTATTTACGTGGTTTAAACCTCTAAAATTTTGTTAACAAAATTTTGGGGTTCAAGAAATGATATACATTTCTTTCAACCTGCAAAAAATCTTTGATTTTTTTTGACGGCTGTCAAAAATGAAAGTTTTGACGTATCGAAAATCTACGATTTTCGGATATATTTAAAATTAAGCGTTTAAAAAGTTACGTAATTCACTATAATAATTCACTAGGAGCTGACTTAAATGGAAGAAAAATCATTTACACACCTTTCTAAAAAAGGTGTTCACATGGTAGAAGTATCAGATAAACCCGTTGTAAAACGAACCGCTGTAGCACAGGGTAAAATCTACTTAAGTGCAGAAACAATTCAACTTATAGAAAAAGAAGAAATTAAAAAAGGTAATGTTCTTACTACAGCCCAAATTGCAGCTATTGGAGCTGTGAAATCAACACACCACCTGATTCCTCTGTGCCATTCCCTTAAAATCACAGGTGTCGATGTAAAATTCGATGTAAAACCCCAATTTATACAGGCAGAAGTCAGTGTAACTTCCCTCGGAAAAACTGGTGTTGAAATGGAAGCTTTAACTGGTACAAGCGTGGCACTTTTAACAGTATGGGACATGGTAAAAAGTGTTGAAAAAGATTCTGAAGGCCAGTATCCTTTTACCAAAATTTCAGATATAATTGTTGTTAAAAAAGAGAAAAAAGGGTAAATTTATCCTTTAATTTATTTCTATCCTTTTATTGCTCCACCTATAGCTCCGCCGATTCCCATAAGAACTAAAGACTGGATTATTGCAACTATAACAACTACTAATCCAACTGCAGCTCCTGCTAAAAGTCCTGCAATGCCTGCAAATAGTGTTCCTCCAATTACAATCAGTATGGCTGCGATTATTCCGCCAAATGCACCTGCCACAGCCGCGTTCCACGCGCCGTTTAAGGCTCCATCTCCCACCATCAAACCAACAATCAGTCCAGCTATGAACAATCCAAAGTAATTTCCACCATAGAACAATCCACCAAATAGCCAGGACAATATTATGGATAGAACAAATCCTATAACTACTGCTCCCCAATTTACCATCAAATACCTCCTTTAGATACAGAGTGATATATACTAATTTATTTTTAATTTTTAATAAACTTTTCCTTTTAAATGCCATAACTGGTTGAATTAAGATTAAAATAAGTACTGTAGAAAATAATAGCTTTATTTAACTGATTTACTCAGTTAATAAATTAAATAGCCCTATTATTTAGAAAATAAGTTTTGAAAAATGATTATATGCTCCTAAAATAAATTATAAACGATTTATCCAATTCAAAATATACAGATAATAATTATTTTATCTTGTTTCTATTTCAAATATTTAACAAAGTTTACTTATAATTTGAAACATATTTATAATGTTAAATATAATTTTGATCCTGATTTGGCTAATAAAAAACGTATTAATTCGTCAAAAAACAAAATTTCATTTAGATATATGTCATTAGCTTAAAACTTATTCTGTTTCACCTACAAGGGGAAGTTTACTTATTTTCCAGGCCACAAATCCGCCCAGTATATTATAAGCTTCATTAAATCCAGATTCTTTCATTTTACCCATAAAATATTCGCCTCTAGCACCACTTTTGCAGTATATAATATAATTCTTACTTTTATCCAGTTTTTCTGCTTTTTCCTGGAAATGATGTCCATGATAATCCAGATTTTCTGCTCCAGGGACATGTTCTTTTTCAAATTCATCCTCAGGTCGGATATCCAAAATAGTTATTTCATTACCTTTCTCTTCCATTAATTTAAGTGCTGCTTTCGGAGTTATGGTTTGAAATCGAGGCATGGTAAACACTCACAATGATCTTTAGTATGAATATGTACCTAATCACTATTATTTTTTTCTAGTTATACTGAAATTTTATGGCCAAAAAAGGTAGAATTAATAGTTTTTAACTTATTGGAGATATATAACTCAATTATTAAATAAGCATCAAAGGTATAATATAAAAAGCAGAATGCACTATTAATTTTTATGGAAAAAGTAGATCAGAAAATCAGAGATATAATCAGTGATTGCTATCCAAAGATTAAAGAACTAAATCCTGCGCAAAAAGCAGTTTTAGATTCAGGGTTACTTGAAAATAAATCTAATTATATAATAGCAATTCCAACTGCAAGTGGAAAAACACTTCTTGGAGTAATTGCTGCATTAAATACAATTTTAAATGGTGGAAAGGTAGTATACGCCGCACCGCTTATATCGATACAGAATGAGAAACTGGCAGAATTTAAGAAGTTTGAAAAATTTGGTATAACTGTAGGGAAACACCCCAAATCGTCAGACCTCTCAGTTATGGTCTTTGAATCATTTGATGCAATTACCCGTTTCTCATGGAATAATTTAAGAGAAATGGATCTTCTGATTATTGATGAATTTCACATGATTGGTGAATACTCAAGGGGCCCAACAATTGAATGTGCACTGACACGATCAAAAATTATCAATCCCGCCCTAAGGATCATTGCACTTTCAGCAACTCTCAAGAATATGGACGAGCTTGCAAGCTGGTTGGATGCAGAGATTGTGGAGCATGATTACAGGCCAGTTCCACTTTATAAGGATGTCCTCATAACTGAGGAGCTTGGGGTTAAAAATAAAAATGATGTTGTTTTAAAAGTTTTAAACGAATCCATTGAAGATTCATCTCAGATCCTTGTTTTTGTATCTACAAGACGGTTTACAGAAGCTCTTGCAAATTTTATCTCAGGTAAAGTGAAAAAGAAAATTCCAAGGGATAAGAAACTTGCATTTAGAGCCGTAGCTCAAAAAATACTGGATGTGCCAAGGAAAAGAGGGTCACGCCCAACTTCAGTGTGTTTAAAACTTGCAGAATGTGTTGAAAACGGAATAGCATTCCACCATGCAGGTCTTTTCGACAAACAGAGGGAAATAATTGAAAATGAGTTTAGAGCAGGGAATCTTTACATGATAACCGCTACTCCAAGTCTCATGTACGGAGTAAACCTCCCCTCTAAAAATGTTATAATAAGAGATTACACACGCTGGACATCTAGAGGTCCTCAAAGTATCCCAGTATTTGACTACGAACAGATGTCAGGGCGTGCAGGTCGGCCAGGGTATGATACTGAAGGATATTCATATCTAGTAGCCAAAAGCATGGACGAAGGCTATAATTTAAAAGATCATTACGTATATGGAGAAATAGAACTTACATCTTCCAAACTCATAGAAAATAAAGACGCTGTTTTCAGACAGATAATAGCACAGATAGCATCTTCACTTGCCAAAACTCCGCAGGAAATAACAGAATTCTTCGGCGAAACATTTTATGGTTATCAAATGAACTGCAACGATTTCTTCGGCGCTCTTGCAGTAGATACAATGGAATACGAAATAAACAGCGCGCTTGAGTTCCTGATTCAAAATGGAATAATTCAACTTACTCCCGAAGGGCTTAAAACAACTGATTTTGGAAATTTAATTGCAAGAAGCAATTATACAGTTGAAACCGCAGTGAGACTTAAAGAATACGCTAAAAGAGCTTCAGATCTTGATGTCTATCAACTTATCTATGATATTTCAAGGACTCCAGATATGCCCAAAATCTCATTTAAAAGCCGTAAAAGCAAGGAACCAGTAATGGACAAGCTGAATGAATATGGGATATTTGCCTGCGATATCAGCAACGATGAAGCTACAACTGCTGCCCTTTTAGAGTGGATAAATGAGAGAAGTGAATATGGAATAGAAAATGCGTTTAATGTGTACGCTGCAACCACGAGAAGGGCTGCTTATGAAGCTTCCAGGATGGTTAAGTTCTTTAAAGAAATTTGTCATGTCTTAGACAATTATTCATACTCCAGCGATCTCGACAAGCTGTCAGCACGTCTTTACTATGGAGTCCGCGAAGATATCATTCCACTTGTTGTAAGTGTTAAACGACTTGGGCGAAAACGTGCCCGTGCTCTTGTAGACGCGTTCGGAAGCGATTTAAGTTATGTATCAGAGAAAGAACTGGTTAAAATAGAAGGAATAGGGCCTAAAACTGCAGAGTCTATAATGAATAAGTTTGGTAAAGACCAGTTTGCAAAATTTAAACCATAAATCCAGTTTATTTTTAAATAATTTTTAAAATTGACATACTGGTACTTAAAATGGTAAACAAGCTAGAAAGCCTTGATTTTACAGGGAAAATAACAGTAGAAGAACTATTACTTGTTCTTAAAAAAGAAGCTTCAGATATATCAATGACAGACATCATGACTGCCCACACATATCTGGTAGCTGAAGGAAAATATGTACAAGGAAATTACAGGGAAGAATATTTAAGGGCATATGTAAAAGGGTTTATTCTACGGTTAAAAGAAATAAAAAATAATCAAAATAAATTTAAAGGCACTGTAAATACCTGCAAACTTAAAGAAGCTGTTGAACTCCTGAATGAACAGGAACAGATGCTGTTTAAAATAAGGTCCAAAGAATCCCACTTTTTTAAGATTTATAAAATTATATCCATCTACACCACATTTGTCCTTGATGAACCAATACATATAGTTGGAACGCCGTTCCCGGGCAGTCTTAAAGTTAAATATGAGAATGGGACCTACTTTTGTCCTGTAAAAGATAAACAAAATGACAACCCTGGAGCTGTTTGCGGGTTCTGTATTGCTGAGCAGGACGAAGATGTATAATTGGACATATCCATTTCATAAAATGAAACCATTTTTTTTAAGTTTTATATAATAAGTTAAACAAAAACAGGTTTAAAATTTATAGAAATTAAGGTCTTATCATGGTTGAAACAATTGAAGAACTCGATTTTTCCAGGAAGATATCAAAGAATGAACTTTTAGGTGTTTTAAAACAAGAAGCATCACGAATTCACATGCATGACATAATGCTTGCCTCTGCTTATATTCAGGAAGATGCTAAATACATGCATGCAGGGTACAGAGAAGAGTTCATTGAAAATTTCACAAAAGCATTCATAAACCGTTTCAAAGATATCAGGGAAGATAAAGGAAACTATGAAGGACATATTAACAATAAAAAGTTTCAAGAATTTCTGGAAGTGCTCAACAGACAGATAGAAGAATCTAAACTTAGATCAGAACTTTATTTTCTACGTTTAGCAAAAATTGTTTCTATTTATACGACTTTTATTTTAGAGGCATCGATTCACCCTGTTGGAACTTCATTTCCTGGAGGTTTCAAGCTTAAATTTGAAAACGGCGTGTATTTATGTCCTGTAAAAGAGAAACAAATGAATACACCTGGTGCTCTCTGCAGGTTCTGCGTTTCAAAGCAGGACAAGAGTGTAGAATAAATATTGATCTAGTTATTTTATAGCTATAAAACATGATTTAATTCAAAATAAGCTAAATCTGGACAATGGTGAGAGAACTCTCAAAACTCCCACCATCTCCTCATTACCAGATTCTAAAAGAGAAATGATGAGAGAAACATCTCTAAAAACTCTCATCATATCTCAACTGACTACCCCTACCTTCAACTTGATAGCAACGATTTAACGGATAATCAAACCATCATAATTCAATCTTGAATATGTCAACAAAGTGGAGGCATCCCCTCACTCAATTACAGCAGGTTTGATTTCCCCATTGCATTTTGTGATATATACTGGAACATATCCAGTACAAGCTAGAACTGGTAGTTAAACTTTCATTTTACCAGACGGTTAATCATAATACTGTGCTAATTAGTATTATAGTTGTCATGCTTATTAAATGTTACGGATGATTAACCCATTTTTTAAGTTAATAAGGTTAACTAGATAATCTTACATTATAAAAGTACAAAAATTGTATTAAAAAATGTAAAATTTTTAATATAAACTGACGTTAGGAAATCAAAATGCTTTTAGTGTAAGCCCATATTAAAAGGACTGTTTTTTGATAATAATAAAATAACATACTTATTAAGCATTAAAATTAACTTAAAAAACATTGAATTGTGAAAATTAAGGATATATTAACATTAATACTTCCTAATTTATAATAACTATCTTAATTTCTTACCCCTATATGTTCTAAATGACTCAAAAATTCATAATTGGAGTAGGCATCATATTCTTATCAAATTTTAGTAACATGTACCTATATCCAGAGCTGGGATCGATGACATTTATTTACTTGAAAGTTGATTAAGTTAAAATAATTATTACATCCTTGTCACTGAAAATTAAAACCTGTTTTACTTTAATTATTTAATAAAACAAGCCCTAAATACATTCATTGTAATTAAAACAAAATGTTTATATAAAACTTCAAACCGAATAAAATCATCTTGAAATAGAACAGTTTAAAAATGATCATCATGATGCACATGCATTATACCAATTTGAAGGCTTTAACTAATTTTAAAATCTGCAAAGCTGCTTCTTTTCAGAATTAATTACCAAAAACAAGATATATTGTATATTATTCCAATTATATAAATATTTAAGATATTGTCGAACAATCAATCCCCAAGAGGTGGAAACATGATTCTCCCTGAATCAAAAAACAAATTATTAAATCTATTTAAAATATTTTTACTGATCATTATTGTTATCGGATTTTCAGGAATTGGATGTGCACAGGCAGTTGCTGGAAGCTCTTTAAACACTGCAAATATTGCAAGTACAACTGTCAGCGTTGAACAGGGATTTTCAGGCACAGTTACAATTAAAGACCCTATGTTTAATGTAACATCAAATGTAACAGTCAACTACCAGCCCTACAGCTACGGGTCAGGTTTTATTATAAATAAAAACGGCTATATTATAACTGCATTTCACGTTTTAAGTGATTCCAGAGCATTAGAAAGCAAAAATCAGCTTAAACAAATGAATTCTAGTGATATAAAGTGGTATGTTGAAGAGGCAGGTTTATTGTACTATTTAAAAAATAAAAATCCAATACTTGCTTACCAATTGTTTAAAAATGTGCCCAAAACTCAAAATGACCGCAGGAAAGCCTTAGAACGTGCTACAAATGATTTCATTAAAAAAGGGTTGATATCTTCAAACTCTTATAGAAGTGAGATTTATGTCAAAGGAAACGCATTGCACAACGTCAATACCAGTAATTCACTAAAAGCCAGTTTGATAGGTTCTGGAAATACCGCAAATGGTGAAGATATAGCACTTCTAAAAGTAAATACCAGTGGTGTGAATCTGCCCATTTCAGGTATTAGTTTAAGCCACAAAATGAATGAAAAAGTTGTCATATACGGCTATCCGGTAAATAAAAAAAGCAGCACTCCATCAAGCTCATCAGGTAATTTAAAGGCAATGGCACCTAACCCCCAAGGCACTATATATTACGTAACAAACGCCCTTACAGGTGAAGGTTACAGTGGAGGTCCTGTTGTTAACAGCCAGAAAAAGGTGATAGGCGTTTTAGGTTACGGTATTTTGGATGAAAAATCTAAAAAGATTGCAGGCAGTCTTTTCCTATCCTCAAGTTACATCCAGAAAATATGTAAAAAATATGGAGTTACATTAAATTAACTTCATTATTATCCTTTTTTTGAAACTAATTAAAAATCACCCTCCATGAAGCCTGCCTACAGACCTGCTGACTGTCCTGTATCCATTAAGTTTATCTTTCAAAACCGCTGCGCAATTACATTCAGGGTCGCGTTTAGAATATAACAAAGTAACAGTTCCATTTTCTTTTTCAAAGTTCCGGATAATAGAAATAAGTGTCTTTTTCTTTCGCAGTTCCCTGCGATATTCCTCTTTAAACCCTTCAAAATCTACAGTGTTCTCTGTGATCCATTTATCTGTATCTTTTGTAGGGGCAATTTCTTTAAGCCATAAATCTACCTTTGTATCTTCTTTTGATAATCCTTCAGGCCATGTTTTATCTACTAAAATTCTAAATCCATCTTCTTTATCTGCAGGTTCGTAAATACTTTTAATTTTGAACATACTGAGCCACCAATTCAGTACAGTTAATCTCGAAAAATGCAATTATTTAAAATTTCATATATTACTACGTTGTTGATGATTAATAATCCTGCGCCCCATATATCTTTAAACTTAAAAATACTTACCACGTACATTTATCCAGGAAACATGCCGCTAAATCTCTTGTTTTAGGGCTTGAACTATCCAATTGAGCCTCAATGAACTTTGCCACCCTTTCTTTATCCTTAATCTCAGGATACATTTTTCTAAGTGCTTCTATAACATATGACTTAAGCAGCTCATTCTGCCGGCCCTGATGAATGTTGTCTATATCCAAAAGCATGTCAAGTATTTTTGATTGGAGTTCTGGCTTGTTCAATGCTATTTTACTGGAATTAAGGGCCACATGAGAGGCTGTCATGATCTTGTCCCCTGCAAGTATCCCATAATATTCATCAAAAATATCTTCAAATTTATTTTCTTTATCTACCCTGGTAAGGTCTGCCAGAATATAAATAGCAATGTATTTATGATAATTATTTTTACTTATGAGCATTTTATGGAAATAATCCCACTGTGGATAAAGAATTTCTGGTTTTTCAACACTTATAATCTGGAGTACATTAAAACTATTTGATCTAGTAGTGTTATCCTTAGATACAATCCCTTTAAGCAGTTCATGTAATAAAACTTTATCATTCAGCGCTTTTTCAGCTAATTTTTTAATATCGACGTCTTTTTTATCTAAATCATATTTTGACACACTAAAACCTCTTTTTAACAATTTATATTTCAAAAAATTTATTTATTAATCATTTTTAAAACATTGTCAATATATCCAAATTTAAATGAATGCCCACCATTTAAATGAGTCCTGATTTTTTATATATTTACTAATTAACTGAATTTGAGTTATATAAACAATAAATGTACCCTCTAACAGATTTCATTTACTATACTTATGACGCTTTTCATATTTATTTTCTTAAAATACAGCGAAAAATAGAGTATTAAACTTATTTTACAAAAGTAATACATGGTTTGAGTTTATTCAACATAAAATAAACTGGAAATGGCATTTTTTACTAAAAAGTAAATTATCAATGCCCTATGTTTTTATCTAGAATAAATATGTCCCCTCTAAAATAGCTAAAATCATTTAATATTTTTAAAATTAGGGTTTAATTGTAAGGGCATAATCAAAAATAATAATAAATTATGGAAACTCAATAACAATTTAAAATAAAACTTTCTATACTGTCTTTTTTTGATAAAATAAGCATTAATTAAGTTTATTTTTGGAAAATAGAGCGAAATATTTATATGTGATATGAGATTATTAGGGTTGTCTTGAAATGCTATTTTTGAAAAATGGTCATCATGACATAAATGTGGTTTAATTAAGCGGAATAATGCATACATACATATAATTGTATTATGTGGTTTATTTTCTGGTTTTAAGATATAAAGGTACGTGGAAGATTGAAATACTGCAGATAACAGCTTAGAATTTCAAAGTAATTTATTCTAACATTACATGCAGTTTAATGTCCTTTTTATCAATCCAGGATGATTAAGAGGTGTAATAGTGATTTGCCCAAGATGTGGCTTTAAAAATGCCGCATGCGCAAATTTTTGCGAAAAATGTAATGACCGACTTAAAAAGTCAAGTATTTTATCTAAAAATTTTTTACCATCATTTGATTTTAAAAACAAAACATCAATATTACTCAAAGCATTGATGCTTATAGTTGCAGCAGTTGGAATTTTTGCAATGGTTAATGTCCACCCTGTTTCTGCAAACTCGTTATCTCATAACTCACACGTAAGTGCTGTTCAAAATGGAACCGTTTATATTGAAAGCGGTTTTTCAGGAGTAGTTACCGTTAAAAATCCCATTACTCATAAGAAAGTAAATGTGACAGTTAATTATCAGCCATACAGTACTGGATCAGGGTCAATTGTAACTAAAAATGGTTATATCATAACTGCATTTCATGTCGTAAGTGATTCTAATACGTTAAACAATGAAAATATACTTAAAAAAATGAATTCTAACG
This sequence comes from Methanobacterium sp., assembly GCF_038562635.1. Taxonomy (NCBI): domain Archaea; kingdom Methanobacteriati; phylum Methanobacteriota; class Methanobacteria; order Methanobacteriales; family Methanobacteriaceae; genus Methanobacterium; species Methanobacterium sp. The sequence continues at coordinate 201,574 of NZ_JBCFBO010000002.1, forward strand.
ATGTAAAATGGTATGTAGAAGAGATAGGTTTAATAAATTATATAAGAAATGATCCCCAATTAAGCTCTAAATTCCTCAAAAATACATCTAACCCGGATCCTGAAAAAGCTATGGGAGATGTTACATCTAAATTCATTAAAAATGGATGGATATCTACAAAAATATATAAATCAAGCATTTATGTTAAAGGTCTTGGATTAAAAGGCAGCGGAAGCAACAATTCTCTAAAAGCACATTTAGTTGACGTAGGAGATAGTAACAAAGACCAGGATATAGCTCTTCTAAAAGTCGACCCTGGTAAAAGCAAGAAATTACCGGCATTAACAGTCAGTGCAAAGAATCCAAAAATAGGCGGAAAAATTTATATATATGGATATCCTGGTAAAAAAATGGAATCAAAACTAAAAGCGAATAATAAAACCAAGTATTCAGCTTCAAAACCATCAAATTATACTCCATTTGTATCATCAGGTCATTTAATAGCTAAAAAGCCTAATGCTCAAGGTACAATTTATTATAGAACAAGTGCAGTTACAGCTGAAGGTTACAGCGGAGGACCAGTTGTTAACAGTGCAAATAGAGTAACAGGTGTACTAGTTTATGGAATTGGAACCAAAAAAAATCCTGAAAAAATAGTAGCTAGCCTTTACTTATCTTCAAAATACATTAAAAAAATATGTAATAAAAATAAAGTACCAATTACAGTAGCTTAATCACATTCGAGACTAAATTCTCGAAATTTTTTTTTATTCAACTTTTTAATAAGGTCTAAATCATTGGATTTAAAATAAATAATTAAAGATTCCTTATCTTCAAAAATTCTTTTGCCTTAACAGCACTGTATGTTTTCCCTTTATAATTAAAACTGCATGGAATAGCATGTTTAGGGCAGAGAGAAGTACATCTTAAACAGTATTGACAGTTTAAGCCATGATCAGGGTAGTTCCCGCTGTCTATCTTGATATTTTTAGTTGGGCACAGACCAACGCATATTCCACATTTATTGCATTTTTCCTTATTCACCTTAAAAAGGAGTAATTTCTGGTGTAAATCAATTCCAGTTAGCTTCAAAGTACCCCTTGAAAATAAGTTCACAGCATCGGATAAAATTGGAACACGTCCCCATTCAGCCTTTTCATTTACAAGATCTAATGCATATTCTTCAGCTACTTGGAGTCCCTTTTGAACTTTATTTTTGTTTGTTTTTTCATCCCGTATAAAAAATATATTGGAAGGCATCTGGATTTCCATGGCCCCAACTGGATTGTAACCCTTCTCTGAGACAATCTTTCGAAGTGGACCAACAATTCCTCCAGAAGTACCTCCCAGGGTGTCAACCATGAAAATTTTGGTACCACCTGCACGGGGCAACGACTCTATAAAATCCCAGACTAAAGGATAAGTTGAAAATACTGCCACAGGAAATGCTAGTCCTATCATATGCTCCAAATTAACCTTATCCGGATTTGATTCTTCGATTTTGTGTAAATTTACAGTTATGCCGTTTTTTTCGAATGTATCGCGCATCTTCTTTACTACAAGCAGAGTATTTCCTGTCCCTGAGAAAAAATAAAAGTCTATTGTTTTTAAATCCATAATATACACCTTTTACTGAACTTATTTATTAAATATTAACTTTAAATCATTATTAATTTATAACTTTTAAACCATTAACCTGTAAATTACATGTATTTTTATTTCTCCGGCCTGCCAAAAGCATATTTTATTGCTCCCTTTGGACAGGAATCAACACATTGGCCGCATAAAATGCATTCAAAATCATGCATATCTCCATCTTTCACTTTTTGCTGCACATCAAGACTCATCGGACAGTTTCTACAGAGCCTGCATTCCGTGCAAAGCTCTTTATCAGTTTTAATGTGAAGGGAAGGCCATCTAAAAAAATTCTTTATTTTTGTCCCAATAATCATAAATGGGGCTATAAAGCAGAAATAATGACAACTGGCCCTTTTACCAGCTATTAGTGAGACTGCAATTGTTGATAGCAGCACACCATAGTAAATAATGTACATAAATGGTTCTGAAATAGAAACTCCACTGGCAGTCATGAAGAAAGGATCAATTTTAGTTAAACCACCTGCTAATAAAGCCATTATTGTAATAATAGCCAGCCATGGCACAAAGAGGAAATATTTAATCCAGTTATATTTTCCACCCCTTGTTTTTCCATCATTTATTGAGAAGCAGTATTCCTGAGCTCCTCCAGTTGGACAGGCCCATCCGCAGAATGCTCTACCAAAGAACAGTGATAAAATGAACAGAACAGTGAAAGTTATAAAGCTGCCTGTAATTATCCCAAAGGAAGCTCCCCATATTATCAAAAAGGGTGAAAAGTAAAACATGGTAACTGGGAAAAGTAAAAATGAAATTAACAACGTTGTTTTTCTAATTTTCTGTTTTATATCTTTCATATAATGCCCCAATTATTTTATCATAATAACATGTATTAAAGACGTATATCCTTAATTAAGTCGCGATATTACTTTAATTATTATTTAATTAATTTAAAGCAATTATACTCCTTTTTCAATTGGTTTTATAAATTTTTCTTCAAATCGTTTTACCACTTCCTCAAGATTCAGCTGCTCATCGAGGAACATGTAGCATATAATTCCATCTAGTGCTGCTGCCAAGGTAACTGCACTTGTCATGGTATCATGTGGAATAAATTCACCTGCTTCAACTCCCATCTTAAAAGCTTCTTCCAGATATTTTATATAATCTCCAGTAAACTGCTGATAATACTTTAAAAGCTCAGAATTGTCTAAAATTTTAGTAATAGACAGGAAGAGAAAAGTAGTTTCTACAGGGTGTTCTAACCAGTACTTGAGATAATTTTCCATATAAAAAAGCAGTCCCTCTTTAACTGATGGCATTTCCATGGAGGCATGTCCTATTTCTTCTAATTTTTTGCTTATCTTTTGATTAACAAATATCAATATCATATCCTTGCTTTTAAAGTGGTGATACAATCCGCCTTTACTTATACCTGCTTTTTTAGCAATTGATTCCATTGTAGTGTTTTCATAACCTTTTTTTAGGAAAATTTCCATAGCAGCATCAGTAATATCATTGATACGTTTTTCTTTGGATTCTTTTTTAGTCATTATGTTTCTCCAAAAAACCGACTGCCGGTTTGTTAAAATAACAGTGATACATCTCATTATATAAAACTTTCTAAAATTTGCAAATCATTCAAAATTTATAATTTTAAAATATTTTGAGATTAATCCCGCTTGAATCTCCTAAAATTAGTTTAAACAATATACTAAATCATTTAAAAAATATTATATTCAATATATAAAAATATATAAACATTGAATGGATTAAACTGCATTAAATTTTAAAATTAATCATTAAATTAATTTAATGCGTCAAAACCCCAATTATGGAAATTTTATGGTGAATTTTGTCCCATAAGTTCTATCCATATCTATTTCACCATGTATCTGATCTACCAGACTATTTACAATTCTTAAACCTAAAGAATCTGATTTTTTGTAATCTAACTCTTCTGGAAATCCGATTCCATTGTCAGATATTATCAATACATATTTTCCACCATCTTTGTAGAACTTTATTTTGATAGTACCATTTCTGCCGTCAGGAAATGCATGTTTCAGGCCGTTTGATATAAGTTCATTGACTATAAGCCCTAATGGAATTGATGTTTCAGTATCCAGTTCATGATCTTCTAAATCAAAATTAATTTTTATAATACTAGATTGTCCAGAATACGTTTCGAAGAGTTCCATAGATAATTTTTTGATGTAATTTGCAAAGTTAATCCATTTAAGGTCAGTTGTCTGGTACAGTTTTTCATGAATTAACGCCATAGATCTTGCACGATTTTGACTGTCCCTGAAAATATTCTGTGTTTCTATATCTTCAATATACCTTGCCTGTAAATCAAGAAGGCTTGATATAACCATTAAATTATTTTTTACCCTGTGATATGTCTCTCTAATTAACATTTCCTTCTCTTGAAGGGAAGTTTTAATTTTATCTTCCATTATTTTACGTTCTGTGATATCACGTGCTATGTGCACGCTCCCCAGCGTGTTTCCAGATTTATCCTTTATAGGAGCAGCCGTAACCATAAAATATCCGCCCAAATTAGGTTCATACACTTCTTCAGTATGCCCTCTATTATCCATCATCATTTTCGCATGGGGACAGTTATCAACAGGCAATTTAGTACCATGAATTGCCTCAAAACATTTAACTCCCAAACATGAATCTAGCGAAGTATTTAAACACTCTGCCATAGCAGTGTTCGCCCATATAATCTCATATTTATGGTTTAAAATAGCTATAAGATCAGGTAAGGAGTTTAATACAAACTTCCACCCTTCAATATCTTCTAAAAAAGATGTTACTCTGTATTCTACATTCATTTTAATCATTTACTGAAAGTGTTTTATTCAAGTAACTCCTTTTATAATTTGAAGTTTTATAAATAAGCTGATATAAGTCCCTGCAATAATAAATAGGATGGATTTTTTAAGAAACGAATTAAAAATAGTAGTTTTATTTTGCGTTTTCTCTTGATTCTATTAAATTAACGATTTTGTAGGTAGCTTGCGAATACTCCTTAGAATATTTTTCAATTGCATCATTTAAAGCCTGGAAAATTTCCTGATTTCTATCGTGTTTAAATGAACTAAGTGATTCACGGTATACATCTAATTTATCCAGGAAATTTTCAAAGTTTTCTTTAGTTAATAATTCATGGAATTCACCATAGCCCAGTTTTTCGATATACATCGCATTAACAGTCTGTTCCGGCTGTTTCTTTACAGGAATACAAAATATTGGTTTTTTAAGATACATTGATTCACTTATCAAAGTAAATCCTCCGTTAGAAACCACTGCTTTGCACGATTCAAAGTCTTTGAAGAACTGATTTTCATTAAATTTACGGAAGTGAAGATTTCCATCCTCTTTTTCCATGTTAAAACCATAAATTACAAATTCTTCATTAATAGATTTTAATGTAGAAATAAGCTCTAAATTGGAATCACTTGTTTGATAAACAAGTACATGGTTACCATTTACAGGGTTAAGATTTAAAATTTCTTCCCTAAGCACAGGAGGGAATAACTCTACTTTCTCCTTATTTTTAATTTCAGGATAGAAAAATGTTGTAATTAAATAACATTTAGGCCTGTTTATAAATAAACGTATGACTCCTCCAGCTACTATCTTTTCACTTAAATACCGTTCAGGGAGGTCTAATTTGCACTGAGTAATAACATGTATATTATCAAGACTAATAAGAGGTATTCCGAGTAGTTTACTTAAAATGTTGGAGAATGCCTCAAAATCAGAAACTATAATATCCGGTTTAAATGCCCTGGCAATATTATAAAGCAGTTTAATATTAAATTTCAAACTTTTTGGAAGGTCTTTAACTACAGAAAAGAATGTAGATTTATACTGTGCATTATTTCCACTGTAAACAGTGTTAGGCCCTTCTATATAATATACATCATTGAATTTTTCTGAAAGATAGCTAAATGCTCTACCTCCAGCAAAAATAACCACATCATTTTCCTTTAACAGGTGTTTAATCATTACTGAACTTCGGATAGCATGGCCCATTCCTTCCCCACATACAGAATAAAGTATCTTCTTTTTCTTTTCTTTGGAATGTCCAAAGGTGTAGTTTAATTCACCAGCTGTAATTTTCTTGCCCATGAAGTCGTACAGGGTACTCTTTGCATAAATTAACGCCAGACTTTTAAGCCCTTCTTTTTCAAGTCTTCTTGTAGATATAAGGAGTTTAGGCTCTCTTAGCACCTTAAAAGAGTGTATTTTCCCTATCCGTTCTATATAATCACTGTCTTCTCCAAAATCAAGGCATTCATTAAATCCTTCTGCTTCCTCATGGATATCTTTCTTGGTTAAAATTCCATAACAGCCTGCACCATGGGGCTTTATTGACTCCACAAGTTTCATAAAGAAGTTCGCAAAGTCATGTAATATTTTATCTTTCTTACTATCACTAATTGGAACTAATTGGGTTATACCTATATCAAGATCATTTTCAGTAAATTCATTTAATGCAGATTCTAGATATCCTTCAGTTAATATCGCATCAGAATCCAGGAATAATAAATATTCCCCTTCTGCTACTTCACCCCCCTTATTTCGGCCCACAGCAGGAGATCCACCATCTACAACTTTACATCCGAACGATTCTGCTATTTCTCTTGTTTTATCAGTGGATTTAGCGTCCGCTACAATAATTTCATAATCTTTGAAATTTTGATCTTTTATACTTTGAAGTAATTTAGGGAGATAACACTCCTCATTGTATGTTGGGATTATTATACTAAGCATTCATAGATTAGTTTATTCTAATTTATTTTTAAAGCTTACTATTTAAGACATAATTAATACTAATTATTATAGTTTTTATGTATAAATATAAACTAATTACCGATACCTATCAAATCCATTTTTAAGGAAACTTTTTAAAAAATTGAATTATGCCCTCATTAAAAAGAAAATAATCTCAATTTAAAAAAATATACATATTCTAATTAAATTTAATGTAAAACAAATGAAATTCCTTTAATTCTTGTCAATTATACCTTAAATAAGTTATTATAAACTCTTTTTTACCTATATCTGTCCTAATTCTACATAGAACGTATCTTCAATACCCATTTATCCACATTTAACTATCTTTTTACATGAACCCCCTATGCAGTTTTAACGTACGATCTCAGTAAATCAGGGTTAAACTACAATTATCCAGTAAAAATCACTTAAACCTTGTATTAATATCCAAATAACAAAAACATCATGATGGTTATAAAGTTTATAGGAAGGATATCCCGATTTATTCTCAGTCATATTAACCCATTCAAAATCATTTTAAGTTTATTACTCCATAATGAAATTTTGTTTACTACTACCAAATTAGTTTTAATACGTCTTTTTTAACCCTTGTTATATCTTAATACTCCCATAAAAAGTTAGATTCTTAATTAACTAAATTTTATGAATTATATAATATATAAGCACATGTAAAATTAATATTATACTAAAAAAATAATTTTAATGCAATAAGGTGAAATTTTTGATAAGTCTTTATATCTTTCAAAGTACAATACAATAATTGCAGAACAAAAATTATAAATAGAAGTTAAAATGGAAATTTCGATTTTTGATTTTATATTGTTTTTAACTTTTAATAGAATGGAGATGTTAACATAGACAGTATAGACGAATATTTAAGCGAATTTTTAGAATCTGCTGGCAAAACAGAAGAAGTTAAAAAAATAGATGAGCAAATAACCATCTATCAAAATGAATTAAATAATCTTGAAAATAAAGACACAATTACTACAAACAATATTACACGCACAGAAGAGGAGCTTAAATATCTTAAAGAGAATTTAAAAGAAAATAACAGTGATTCAAGTCTTAAAGATATTGAGACTACAAAAATTAAATTAAGTGATCTTGAAAAACGCCATACAACAATTAAAACAGTGATATCTGAAAAAAATGAAACCCTAACAGATTTAAATCATGAAAAAGATGAAATAATTAAAAAATGTCTCATGAAATTACATGCAGACATGAAAAAAAGTCACAGAAAAGTAACTGAAGACCATGATAAATATGTAGAGTTATACACAAAAGCACGGGAAGAAAGACACAGTATAGAAAGAAAAATGAGGAATTTAAAAGTACTTGTCTACAAAACTTACAAAATACGACTAAAATAAATTTTACATGTTTTCAAATTTTATATTAAATTATAATTGTTTTAAAACATGAGTTAATTACTTCTTTTTTGTATATCACTAACTTACAAAAAATAAGCGGCATAATTGCGGTAAAAAATTAATTAATAAATTAAAACTATTTTTAAAGGATATAAATCTATCCTCCACCGTCACAGAGTTCTGAGCTCATATCAATATCTTCATCAACAAGCTTCTTCCTGTTTTTAAGTTTTTCTTTGATGTCTTCTCTGGATTCTTTTTTAAGTCCATTTTTTTCTATTTTTTCAATGGCCTGCAAATAATTGCTTTTATACCAGAGATCTGTATCTTCTAATTTTGCCCAGGTAGCTTCATTTTCAGTTTTAATGTCAACAACTTTACCAATTGTACCAGTTCCATTATATATAACATAGGAACCTTTCATTATAGGTTTACCGCAGAAATCTGAAACTTCCATTATTTAACCCCCTTAAAGTTAATAGATTTAAACATCAGTCCTCTTTAGTAAGAGTTAATCTTGTCTTTTCAGGAGCTTTTTCCTCTTCTTCTTCAAATATTCCTTCTATTTCAGCTTCTTCAAGATTTAAGATTAGATAGTCCCCTACCTGTTGAATGTCACGGGGTTTAATTTCAAAAGTTCTATTTCTAACCCACACTTCACCAGTAGATATTGTGATTGTGTCTATAACACCTTCTTTTGGCATCAAATCAACATCAGATACTTTTCCAATTTCCATTGCATTTTTATCAAGGACTTTTCTACCCATTAACTCGCTTACTTTCATAAATACACCTGTTTTTAGTCTATTTTTTAAAGCATATATTTTTTATGAGTGCACAATATAACTGTAGTATAATTATTATTAACTGTCCATATACCTCAAATTTAAAATATACCTCAAAAATCTATTTAAAATTTAAATTAATTATTTTTAGGAAATATAATTTTATTAAGTTGATGGAATCATAGTAATATAGTGATGTTATGAAGTCTTCATTTAAAATATTCAGCGCCTTTGGAATCCCTGTGGAACTGCACATTTCATTTTTATTATTAATGCTTTTTATATATGTTATAGCCTTTTTAGGAATAATATCTGTGTATATCGCGTTTCTAATCACATTACTATTTGTAACAGTTGTTGTACATGAATTAAGCCATTCTTATGTGGCAAAGAGATATGGAGTTAAAGTAGGTAAAATAGTTCTCTTACCCATTGGCGGTGTATCTGCAATGGAAGAGATTCCTAAGGATCCAGATCAAGAACTTAAAATAGCTGCTGCTGGGCCACTTGCCAATATTTTAATAGCATTAGCTTGTTTTATAGGCCTGTTAATTATTGGCGGCGTGGGTTCTTTAACTTTTAACTCATTCTTTATTTCTAACACTCCATCAGTAGATTTATCTCTGTTTCTTGCTAACTTCTTAGGAGTTAATCTTGTACTTGGACTTTTTAATCTTCTTCCTGCTTTCCCCATGGATGGGGGAAGAGTACTAAGAGCTTTTTTTGCAAAAAGAATGAGTTATACCAAAGCAACTAAAGCTGCTGCTTCAGTAGGAAAACAGTTCGCTATCTTAATGGTTATATTAGGTATATTTTTTAATTTTATTTTGATATTGATAGCGATATTCATTTACTTAGGTGCAGACCAAGAATATAAAAATGTCATGATTTCATCAAAGCTTGAGGGAATCAAAGTTAGAGATATCATGACTAAAGATGTAAATACATTAACTCCAGATACCTCGGTTTCAGAGGCATTAAATACCATGTTCAAACAAAGACACATGGGCTATCCTGTAAAAGATCATGGTGAGCTTGTTGGTATCGTTACTTTCGATGACATTTCTAAGATACCTGAAAATCAGAGGGATACACTTATTGGAAATATAATGACTAAAAAACTTATTTTAGCAAACCCTGAAGAGCCTGCAATGAATACCCTAGAAAAAATTACTAAAAACAATATTGGAAGACTTCCAGTTATTGAAAATGGAAATTTAGTCGGAATAATCTCTAAAACAGATATAATGAGGGTTTTAGAAGTATTAGATACTAAACCCCCTGAATAAATTCTTTTTCAGCACTTGGTAATTAAATTCACGTTTCTTCTAGGATAATTGTAAATTTATATACCGGTTCGAACTCAGATTCAATACTATTTAAAGATGATATGCCTCTAAATTTATATGAAACTGGTTCAATACTTCCATTAACTTTGTCTAATGAAATTAATTGACCATTTTTTACTGTCTGGTTTTCATCATTTTTATCTTCAAAAAATTCATGAATTATCTTTCCAATTTCACCTACAGCAGAAACATCGACCCTTTTAATTTTTTCTTTATCATTTTTTATCTCAACGAAATCTTTCAAAACTTTAAGTTTGTATTCTTCATTCCCACAGACTTTACTAAATGTTACTTTATTTACAGTCTCGCTCATAGAATACCTCCTGTATAATCCATGCAATTTCCGAGTATGAATTAATTAATTTTAGATATGAACTGAACTTATAAAAAAAATTTACTATTTTAAAGTCTAATTCAGAAATAGTTCCTAAATAGTCAATAAAAAATATTTAATTGAGTTAAAATAATTTCCCATTTTAGGAAAAAATAAAAATTTGACATACATAACTATTATATTATACCAGATGTCTATAAACTTATTAAATAGAGAATTTTCATTTGATATAAAACTTAATATTATCTTTAATTTAACTACCCTCAAAATCTACGATTTTCGAATGTTTACAAAATCAAAGATTTTGTAACATGTGAAAATTTTTAATTTTCACGATTGCAAAACTCCATTTTGCAAACAGCAAACACGAAGCATACAAATACGAAGTATTTGTTGTGTCAAATCACAGATTTGACAACATTCGAAAATTTTTAATTTTCGATGTTTGCGAATTGCAAATTCGCAACCGTAAAAAATCTACGATTTTTTACATGCGCCAAAATTCATTGAATTTTAGAAAATGCTTTGCATTTTCTAACCTTTGGAAATCTTTGATTTCCAATGCTCAAACGCTTCGCGTTTGACAGTCCCAAAAAAAATCAAAGCCTTCAAAAACCTGTGGTTTTTGATGCCCCGAAATTCTATGAATTTCGAGGGATTTTTTTGAGGATTTTGGCAGTGTTTGCATGCTCTGATTTTTTGAGCATTCGATTTAAACACTTATTTTTTGGAGAAAATAATAATGGAAAATGCATGCAAACTCATAATTAATCAAATAATCAAGGGAAAAATTAAAACAAAAAGAGATCTGGAAAAAGCAAAACATAAGGCTTGCAGAGACTACAATCTTGAAAAATTTATGAGTAATTCAATGATACTGCAGAATGCAACTCCTGATGAGAGAAAGAAAATAGCACGGATCATACAAAAAAAACCCACAAGAACCATATCCGGTGTTGCAATAGTTGCAGTAATGTGTAAACCACATAAATGCCCTCATGGGAGGTGTCTTTACTGCCCAGAGAGTGATATAGCTCCTCCAAGTTACACTGGAGAAGAACCTGCGGCACTTCGGGCCAGAATGTTTAAATTCGACCCTTATTTACAGGTATACAACCGCCTGCTTCAACTTGAAAGTATAGGACACCCTTTAGACAAGGTAGAATTAATTATAATGGGCGGAACATTCCCTTCATATTTCCTGTGCTATCAAGAATGGTTCGTCAGCAAGTGTCTTCAAGCTATGAACGATTTTGGAGTAAAAGATGTGTCCATTTCGTCTGAAAACTTTAAAGGGTCTAACGCGGCATATAATATTGAAATCCCCAAGGAGTTCGTTTACCTGAAGGATGTTCAAAGCAAAAATGAAAAATCCAACGTGCGGTGCGTTGGGATGACATTTGAAACCCGTCCAGATTACTGTAAAACACAAGATGTTGATAGAATGCTCAATATGGGCGTTACAAGGGTGGAACTTGGAGTCCAGACCATTTACAATTATATATACAAACGGATTGACCGCGGGCATACAATAGAAGACTCCATTGAATCTGCAAGAATACTCAGGGATTCCGGTATCAAGGTGGCAATGCACCTTATGCCCGGCCTTTTTGCAGATTTTGATAGAGATTTGAGAATATTTAAAAGAGTATTTTCAGATGAACGCTTTAAACCAGATATGCTTAAAATCTACCCATGTTTAGTAACTAAAGGTTCAAAACTCTATGAAATGTGGGAAAAAGGAGATTATGAGCCATATACAAGTGAAGAAGCAGTTAATCTGATAGCTAAAATTAAAAAGAACCTCCCAAAATGGGTCAGGACCATGAGAATCCAGCGGGATATACCTTCTCCTCTAATTGAGGCTGGAGTTAAAAAATCAAATCTTGGTGAACTTGTATACAAAAAACTCCATGATCTAGACGTCAGTTGCAAGTGTATTCGATGTAGAGAAGTTGGACATAAAGCATCTCATGGATTGATCCCCGATATTGATAACGTGAAATTATTAAAGGAAGAATATCGTGCTGGGGAAGGTGATGAAATCTTTTTATCATTTGAAGATGTTAAAAAGGATATCTTAATTGGATTCCTGAGGTTAAGGATACCCTCAGAACATGCCCATAGAAAAGAAATAGATGATAAAACAGCACTTATACGAGAATTACATGTTTACGGCTCGATGATGTCTATTGGTGAAAGAGAAGATGGGCAGTGGCAGCATTTAGGCTATGGAGAATCATTATTAAATGAAGCAGCTAGAGTTGCATCTGAAGACTACGGCATGGAAAAGATACTTGTTACAAGTGGAATAGGGGCTCGAAACTACTACAGAAAATTCGGGTATGAAAAATTAGGCCCTTACATGGCAAAGAAGATTTGAATTAGCTATAAAATAGAAATTCCCGATAATATAAAGGATAATAAAACACTCAAATACAGAGTATTTGTATGTTTCATGTTCGAGTTTCGGGAAATTTTAGAATTACTGTATAAACAAGGAAGAAAATGCAGTGCTGGTGTAAAAGAGGAATTTTTAATAGAAAAAATTGGAAGTAAAAATCGAGGATAATGAATTAAATGTTCACATTGACTATTTAGCTGAAAAGAAATATGTCCTTATAAAACCAGTGCATGACAATTTTATAACAGTCAAGAAAAATCACCATCACTGTAAAAGGCATATATCTAGTTAGAAACCCTCGATTATAAATTTATATTTAAAGAATTTAAAAATTAAAATGGTGTTTACATGATCAATTTAGTAGAATCTCCAGAAAAAATTGCAAAAATCATCGACCACACCAATTTAAAGGCCGATACACGAATAGAAGATATAAAAAAATTATGTGATGAAGCAAAACGCTATGGATTCGCTTCAGTCTGTGTTAACCCAGCAAATGTTGAATTATGTACAGACTTCTTAAAAGAGTCTGATGTGAACGTTTGCACTGTTATAAGCTTTCCTCTAGGAGCAAATACGTCAAAAATTAAATTCTTCGAAACTAAAGACGTCGTACAGCACGGAGCCTGTGAAATTGATATGGTGATGAACATTGGCGCTCTTAAATCAGGGCTCAAAGAGACAGTGAAAACAGATATAGAAGGAGTTATCACTGCAGCAGAAGACAATATAGTCAAAGTAATCATTGAAACAGCCTTATTAACAAAAGAAGAAAAAATTCTGGCATGCGAGATAGTCAAGGATGCAGGTGCAAATTTCGTGAAAACCTCAACTGGTTTTGGATATCCCGGAGCTACTGTGGAAGATGTTTTTCTAATTAAAAAAACAGTAGGACCACAAATGGGTATCAAAGCTTCAGGAGGCATAAAAAATATAAAAACCGTTTTTGATATGGTAAAAGCCGGTGCAACACGAATTGGTACCTCTTCAAGTGTTAAAATTATGGAAGAACTATTCAAACTTAATCACGGCATGGAACCACCTAAAAGGTGAATATTATGGAAATTGAAATAGAAATAGTAGGAAAAGGCAAAGCTACTGGAAAATTAGATGATAGGAACCCAGAAACTGCAAAGAAATTATATGAAATATTTCCACTTCCTGGAACTGCACATACCTATCTTGAAGAAGTATATTTTGACATGACACTTGAATTAGACTATGAAAACCCTTCGAAAACCACTGAAGAGGGAGATATATGTTACTGGCCACCAGGACCTGCTTTCTGCATATTCTACGGGAATTCACAACCTGTTTCTGAAGTGAATAATTTCGGGAAAATCACAGAGAATTTAGAACTCTTTAAAAAGTGCAGAGATGGGGATGAAATAATAGTAAGGAAAAAAGAGTAAAGAAAATCCCAGAAATTCATAATTTATGTAAAAATTAAAAATAGAAAAGTTTAGTAAATAATTTATATTTCCTCTATTTCAGTATACAAAGTATTCCTTCGAGCTGGGATTCTTCCAATATCTTTTATTGCCCGTTCTAATTCACTTGGATGAGTAGATTCTCCATAAGATGCCCCTGCAGACTTGGATATGCTTTCTTCACCTAAAGTACCTCCAAGGTCATTTGCACCAGACATAAGACAGAACTGGGCAAATTTAAATCCAAGTTTCACCCAAGAAGCCTGTATATTTTTGAGCAGGTCACCAAACATTAACCTTGAAACTGCATAGAGCCTTAAATCGTCTGCTCCTGTTGTTCCAGGGCTTGAAATCCCGCTCCTGAAAATTGGGGCGTTTTTATGCATGAATGTTAAAGGAACAAATTCTGTAAACCCGCCTGTTTTTTTCTGTATGTTCCTTAAAATCTCAAGGTGTTCAATTCTATGATTTATATTTTCAACATGGCCGTACATCATGGTACATGTTGTTGGAACTCCTGTATTATGGGCCGTTTCGATAACATCGATCCACTCTGCTGTGCTTAACTTTCCCCTGCATATGATATCCCTTATATCATCATTTAATATTTCAGCAGCAGTTCCAGGCATTGAACCAAGCCCTGCCTTTTTCAACATCTTGAGCGTGTCTTCTACCTCAAGTTCCGCTTTTTTGGACCCGTAAAATATCTCCATTGGAGAAAAAGCATGAATATGAACATTTGGGACTTCCTTTTTGACATTTAAAAGAATATCCTCATAAAAATAAGCATCTATATCGGGGTGCAGGCCTCCCTGTATGCAAACTTCAATTGCACCCTCATCTGCAGCATTTTTTGTTCTCCGCACGACCTCGTCAACCTCTAAAAAGTACGCGTCTTTATCATTTTCGTCTTTTTTAAACGCACAGAAGCCGCATGTCCCCGAGCAAATATCAGTGAAGTTGATGTTCCAGTTTTGGATGTAAGTTACCTTGTCTCCCGCCAGTTCTTCTCGGAGTAAGTCTGCAGTGAAAATTAATGCTTGAAGTTCCCTTCCTTTAACTTGCATTAGTTTAAGCGCTTCATCCTTTGTAATTTCTTCATCAAAAGATTTTTCAAGTATTTCTTTTATCTGAGGATCGATGTTCATTGTGTCAAACATACAATTCCATATTCAGGTCAACTTTTTTAAAAGTTTTGGTGATATATTTCAAATATTTCCATACTTACTTTGCACTTGTAATTAATTTTAAAATTATGAATGAATCATTTTCTTTTTTTTAGATAATCAATTCAATTTAATATACTGAAACAGACAAAAATTTATTTAATTCAAAGTTAAATACAGCTAAAAATAAAACTGCAATTTTGCAACCCCCTAAACTTAATATTAAAAATACAAAAAATAAGCCATCATAACAGTTATACAATCATGGGATTTAAAGGGGCTAAAAGAGTTTATTAAGAGGAATAAAATGTATCGTTTGACATCCAAATTGGTGATTTACAAAAATATCGACAAAAACAGCATCTTGTTTAGATTATCTAGTATCTGCCAGCAGTTTGCAGCAGGCAATTATGAGAAAGAAGATCTGATTACAGATATTTATGTCGAAATCAACCGCCTGCTTGACATTTCAACGCGTTACGGCTTTGACAAAAATCTGTGGCACAACTATCTGGCTTTTGTTTTGGCCATGACTGAAAACCCATTTACACTTGTTTCGGAAAAAGTTGGGGCGAGTGTAGGTACTGTAAATAAATTCGCCAGGAGCGATTTCTGCATCTTCAAGCAGTTGTTCGACTACGATTTTTCCGAGATGGAAAAAGAACTGGATATAGACTGCTTTACGATTATCACAAATTATGAGGCTGTTGTAAAAAATGAACAGATTTTCAACAAGGGCGTGAGCGAAAAGGTTCAGCAGCTCAGCTGTGCTATTGAGCAGAGTGAAGATGACACTGAGCTGTATCAAATCATCACAGATTTCTACAAAACATATGGTGTTGGAAAATTTGGGCTGAATAAAGCTTTCCGTATTTCAACTGATGATAAATCTGGAATTCTCTGCCCAATCACAGCAACCAGTGACGTACTGCTGGACGATTTGGTCGGTTATGAATCTCAGAAGAAAGAACTGGTACAGAATACAGAAGCGTTCGTTGAAGGGCGCAGGGCAAACAATGTTCTTCTCTACGGCGATGCAGGCACCGGCAAATCCGCAAGCATAAAAGGAATTTTAAATCAGTATTACAGCCGCGGCCTCCGTATGATCGAGGTCTACAAACATGAATTCAAGGAACTGCCAAAGGTCATTGAAGCCATAAAAAACAGGAACTACCGCTTTATCATTTATATGGACGACCTGTCCTTTGAAGAGTTCGAAATTGAGTATAAATATTTGAAGGCAGTTATGGAGGGCGGCTTGGAGTCAAAACCTGAAAATGTACTGATCTATGCAACATCCAACAGGCGCCATCTGGTTCGTGAAACATGGAGCGACCGTTCGGATATGTCTGAGGATGAACTGCACCGTTCGGATACAATGCAGGAAAAACTATCCCTGGCGGAGCGGTTCGGAGTTACCATCGCTTATTTCAAGCCTATGAGGAAAGAATATTTCAACATCGTTATAAATCTTGCAAGGCGACACCCTGAAATCAAACTAACAGATGAAGAACTGAGAGCAGAAGCAAATAAATGGGAAATGCGTCACGGCGGAATGTCAGGGCGTACAGCACAGCAGTTCATCGATTCACTGCTAGGGGCTGTTGATCTATCCTGATTCATTTTTAAGATATAAATTGCATAAATTGCTGCCGATAAAAAAATAGAGAGTATAATGCACAAATAAAATGAACATATTGTTTTCCTCGCAATAATCGCAAAATTTTTCTATTTTAGAACGTGATATCATCATAAATTAATAAATAGATCCTATCTACTATTAAACTAATTCTCTTGCTCTTTAGTGGTTTTAAATGAGTTCATTAATAATTTCACCAAGAACTCATTTGATTTCGTAAAAAGAAGCCATTATTCAAATTCATTAAAAGATTAGTTATCCTACCAAAATTTTAAAGGTATCCTTTCAGAATTAAAGCCCCAAACATTGCGATAAACAGAACCACAGCGAATATTCCTATGATATTTTCTTTTTTCTGGTTGGAAATTCTTAAATCACTTACATAAATTTGAATGGAAAAAAACATAGTAATATTACCCGAAAGAACCAAAGCAACTACAAAACCCATTTCAGCAAATTGATACCAAAAGCAAATGATAGTAATCCATTGTGCTATTAAAACAAGAGCCATAGCTTTTGCATAATTAGTTGAAACATTAACTTTTCTATTCTCACTATAAAATCCATATATAAAACTCATCAAGCCCAAAGTAGCCCCATATAAAAAAATAGGAGCATAATAAACTATAAAGCTTACTAAACAACCAATTGTTATAACCACACCCATACTTAGTAACATTAATCTTTTCTTATCTTTTAACATGTTAATTTTTGCGTTTTCAGGCGATTTTAGATGATTTTTACGGACTTGATTAACTAAAACTAATGTAAAAAAAGGTGCGCCAATTAAAATATAATAAAAATCAGTTTTTATATAAATAAGATTATTAAAGAAGACATAAATCAAAAAAAGCCACTGAAATACATTAACACCAAACAACGCCATTAAATAACCAATTTTTTTATCCTCATTATACAACACAAATATAAGAATCATAACACATAAAGAGCAGTTAAATATGCCTAAAAGAGATTTAAACCACAAATAACTTACTAAAGAATACAATATTATTCCAATTCCAACAAATACAATTAATACCTTGTTACTATTCATTTCAACCATCTTTTAAAATCAAATAGATTAAAACAATTATTATATTAACTTATTCGACATGTAAAATTACATAACTCATAATATTTAAATCAAACACATAAAAAGAAGCCCTTAATAGAATTCATTTATAGTCTATTTTAATGAAATCATTTAATAGACATCTTTCATTGAATTCGTTTGATGGTGCCACTATAAAACTGCCATGATTTTTTCGGATTGCATTACTCCCCCAAAGCTCTTTTAAGAATCATATATTCCCTTTTTCTAAAGGTTAGACTCCCACTAGGGACTACTCTTCTAGGACTTTTTGTGATGTATTTCACATGCCAGAGACTATCAGCTACCCCCAATGTTATGTCACATTACAAGTTGAGGCATATATTCAAAGTTCATGAACTACAATATTCTATTAATGTTATGTCATGCTAAAAAATTTACATATAAAGCAAGCTCATTTATTGAAACAGTAGGGAGTTACCCATAGCCAAAGACACTATGAAAATCGATAAGTTTAAATGTTATAGATGTAAATCTAAATTAGGAGGTGAAATTATGGCTGAATTACCAATTGCTCCAGTTGGAAGAATCATAAAAAATGCTGGTGCTCAAAGAATTAGTGATGATGCAAAGGAAGCTTTAGCAAAATCATTAGAAGAAAAAGGTGATGAAATCGCTAAAAAAGCAGTAGAACTTGCAAAACACGCAGGAAGAAAAACTGTTAAAGCTGAAGACATCGAAATGGCTGTTAAAACAGCCTAAGTTTTCCTTTTTTTATTATTATGAAATATTTTTTTATTAGTTTAATTTATTCAGTAGTTTTAAAGAGTATAAATTGATTTTTAATTAATATTCTACTTCTATTTTGGCTTTTAAATGGTATTATATCCCTAAAATGCAAGTCTGACCATTAAATAGTCATATAATATATAACAATTTAATACCCTCAAGTATTCCATTCTCAGCACAGCGAATCAATATATTTTCAATTGTCGAAAATAATAAATATTTATTGAATCAAATAAAAGCTTGATATTAATTAACTGACGGAGGTCGTTATATGAGTACTACTGAAAATTTAAAAGAAGCTTTTGCAGGTGAATCTCAGGCAAACAGAAAATATCTGGCATTTGCTAAAAAAGCAGACGAAGAAGGATTTTTCCAGATAGCAAGATTATTTAGAGCTGCAGCAGCAGCAGAGACCGTGCATGCTCACAACCACCTTAAAGTTCTTAAAGGAATAAAAAGTACCGAAGAAAACCTCAAAGAAGCAATAGCAGGAGAAGTAGCTGAATTTAAAGAAATGTATCCTGCAATGATAAAAGTAGCCGAAGAAGAAAATAATGAAGCTGCTCTCTGGAGCTTTGATGTTGCAAATAAAGTAGAAGAAATTCATGCTAACCTTTATGAAAATGCGCTTAAAAACATTGGAAACAACGTAGAAACAGTTTATTACGTGTGTAATTACTGTGGAAACACCGTAGAAAAAGAAGCACCTGAAATATGCCCTATCTGCGGTGCACCTAAAAAAGAATTTACAAAAATAGAATAAATTAAATTTATTCTAACTACTTTTTATTTAAATTAATTTTATTTTGAAGGGCGAATTTTATTTAAATTTAGCAAGTATTCGGAGATGCTGCTTCGCCCTTCATTTTTATTATTAAAATTAATAGATATCATATTTATGGTAGTAAAAAAATAAGAATAAAGTGCAGTGGTTAAAATCGATAATTTTGGAGCCTCAAAACCAAAAATTTTACATTACAAATCTCTGATTTTCAGTTCTGTGTTTGTTAATTTATTAAATGAGCTATTTTATGTCTAATTTTAAAAAACAATGAACATACTCAAAAAAAATAATGTATAGACCTATCTCTCCAGCAGGTGCTGTTCTTATGTTTCAAAGAGAATATAAAGAGAACCTAATCCGCAGCATTCCCTCAGAGATAGTTCTATTTAAATACAGAGTATGAAATGATCTAAATTATAATATTAAACCTAATATACTGCTTAATAAAGAGAAAATAGGACTTAATAAAGCTAATAAGCTCTCCAGCATAACTTTCACCCCCTCTTGAATCATTTATGGGATTTTACTTCCATGTACTAACAAATAAGGTTTGATTATTATTTATATGATTTTAAATTCATAATTGCAGACTAATGCATAAGCACACTAATGAACTAATGCAAATATGAGCAGGTACTTTATTTACACTCAAAAATAATGCACTTGTGTACTTTTGCACACAATCACGAAAATGAAGTTATAAATAAGTGGAAATTGGTATTAATATCTACCCATACCCTTACTCATCTTGGACAATTAATTCTTGCAGGTGTCCAAGATGAGTTAATTCTATATAAAAACAAGTTAAAGTAGGAAATCGTAAAAAGAGTAAGAATCAAAAAATTATAATAAATAACTATTGTCCGCTGTTATCTAACATCCAATCATCATGTAGCTCTTTCGTTTTCTTATATTTTATATTTTCTAATCCTTTTTGTAATCCATTCTGCAATTCAAAGCTTGCATTAAGATGATCTGCAATTAATTCCAACGCTAACTCTTCATCATCATTTTCTTCGTTAGATGTGTAACCAATAATAGCAAATAGAGATTCATACCATGATTTATATTCGTCTGTAGTTTCAAGAGCTTTTATTAAGTCTTTATCTATCCTATTTTCCTGATTTTCATTACTCATTTTTGTTTCTCCTTCCAGTTTTCCATTTATGTAAGCACTTATATCAACAATTGATGTTATCAACCATTATAAATTAAATTATCTGTTTAAATCATCTAAAGCTATTTTAAGATTCTAGTAAAGATCACAGTTATTTTAACTTTAAAATTCAAAAAAGTTTAATTTTTTTTGTTTTTTAAAATATTAAGTAGAATTAGTGGTGAGATGAAGATTGTCAGCTCTTCCAGTAATTAATTACCAGATGTTTTGGCTGGCAATCTTTTTTCGTACTATAGCTCCATATTATTAGGAAAGTACGAAACACCTATCGTTATAGCATGTTTATATCTGCTTAACAAGTATTTAAACTTTTATATTATTATTGAGAATTAATTAACATTCAATTTGTTAAAATACATTTTATTAGTTGTTTTCAGTTACATCTTCAAAATTCAATGTTAGCTTGTTAAATATTTTCAAAAAATTTAATTTTTGTGGGCTGAATTTTACAAAATAGTTTTTCAACATTATAACATTTAATGTTACTAACACCTAATATTATGCCTATCTGATTAAAGGGTTTAAAGGTGCAAATAACAGAAAGTAAAGCAGTATAATCCCAACAAGAGCATGAACTAACCAATTCTTTGGTTCTTTCAAATAATCTATCATTAATCCTCTCCCATCACCTTTTATATTTTATTTATTTCTGGTATTAAGTCAAAATGAGCTTATGCAGCATATATTATTTGCTCCCCACCTTTATCTCAAAAATTAATATTTCAAGTTTTAATAGTTTCACAGGCGCATGTACTGTTTACCCTCGCAAAAACCAGTTTATTCCATTTTCTAAGCTAATATATACAATTAAATTATAATATTAAATGTTAAAAATAGAATAAATCATGAATTTATTTTTTAGCCTTTATTTTAAACTAGAAAAATAAAAAATATATGTTTATGTACCTATAAGTTTAATTCCAGTTATTTCTGCTATATTTGTATTCAATGCTCGTAGATCATCCATAGAGAAGTTGCGTATATCATTGTGACCTGCTAATTGCGCCAGCATTTTTGTTTCTTCAGTCATAGATTTTATGTAATTTCCAACCCTTTCTGCAGACAAATCAACGTTCATTCTTTCTCTTAAAATAGGATCTTGGGTTGCCACGCCTACAGGACATTTTCCAGTATAACACATACGGCATGCACGGCATCCTGCAGCGATCATCGCCCCTGTTCCAATGTATGCTGCATCAGCCCCCATGGCCATAGCTTTAGCCACATCAGCACCGCTTCTTATTCCTCCCGTAATTATAAGGTCTATTTCATCCTTCATTCCAATTTCTTTAAGGCCATTTACAGCTTGAACAAGTGAAGCAAGTGTGGGAACTCCAGTATGTTCAATAACTACTTCAGGGGCAGCACCAGTTCCTCCTTCCATTCCATCGACTGAAATGATATCTGCTCCAGCTTCTGCAGCAATTTTGACATCTTCATCAACTCTTCCAGGTCCGAGTTTAACTATTATTGGAACGCGCCAGTCTGTCACTTCTCTAATCAGTTCAATGTGTTTTGCAAGGTCCCCCTCCCTGGTCGCATCAAGAAATCTACATGGACTTAAAGCATCAGTTCCAATGGGTATGCCCCTTATCTGGGCTACTTCTGGGCTTACTTTTTCAGCAAGGAGATGACCTCCCATTCCAGGTTTTGCCCCTTGACCTATTTTCACTTCGATAGCATCACCCGCATTTAGATAATCAACTGAAACTCCAAATCTACCTGATGAATATTGAACAATTAGTTTATCTGCTTCTTCTCTCTCTTCAGGGAGCATTCCACCTTCTCCAGTGTTTGCACATGATCCTACAAGTGAAGTACCCTTAGCAAATGCCACTTTGCATTCTTTGCTTAGTGCACCAAAAGACATTCCTGCAATTAAGATAGGAGTATCTAAAACCAAAGGTTCTTCTGCATAACGAGTTCCAAGAACAACTCCAGTATTACAAGCCTCCCTATATTTATCTACAGGAGCAATAGATGCTTGAGCTGGGAGAATTACAATATCATCAAAATTAGGGAGGCTTCTTTCAGTTCCAAAACCTCGCAATACATATTTTCCAGCTTTAGAAGTGAATCTTATATCTGCAATGGTTCTGGGATCCCATATACTTCCAGCACCACTTGGTATCAAAACAGGACATGCTGCAAAACACGACCCGCACATTATACATCTAGATTTATCAATTTCTGCATGGTTATCAATTATTTGGATTGCATCTGTGGGGCAGACAATTTCACATGTTCCACAGAATACACAGAGTCCCTGTGTTGCATTAGCAAGATCTGATGATGAATAAGGAGTTAATGAAGATGTAGTTGAGTTCCCACTCATTTCAAACCCTTTTTGGACTCCTGCAGCTACATCTTTTACATCTACTGCTTTTAAACATTTAGACTCGCATGCGTCAACACATACTGGTCTTCCGCCATTAGAAACAGTGCACTGCTGTTCACATTTTAACATCATGTTCTCAGTGTAGGTTATACTCCCAATAGGGCACATTAATACGCACAACCTGCATCCTATACATTTATCTTGGTCAATTTTTACAACACCATTTTCACGGTATATAGCGTCCCTAAAACAGCCCTTAATACAGGAAGGATTAATACACTGTTGACAGACAATAGCTTGGTATCCCTCGGTCATTTTGTGCAAAAATAATCCACTTCCCCCGTTAACTTTAGAACACGCTTCTACACATTCATTGCACCCATCACAGTTTTCAGGATTGGTTAAAAGAATTTGCTTCATTTTTCATCACCGTAAAATGGCCTTAATCTTTTTGGCTCTATTTTAATAAAATTATGAATATCTGCATCTATTTTGTAAATATCAAAAATTTCTTTGAGTTTTTGCCTGTCATCATCACTCATTTCACGAATTTCAGCATTTGTACCAGTATTATAAGTTCCTCCAACATATATCGAACCCCCAATCATCCAGTCACCGGTGTCGATACCTGTGCTGCCTGTTATAATTATATCTCCACTTAACATGTACAGGCCTGCCAGATTTCCGATGTCTCCATCAATAACAATTAACCCCCCTTTATTTAATTGCCCTATACCATCACCTGCACTTCCATAGACTACAACTGTGCCTTCATAAGTTCCAAAGCCTACACCATCTTCAGCCGAGCCATTAACAATTATCTCACCGCCAGTCATGTTGTTACCAACATATCGTCCCGCATTACCTTCAATCTCTATTTTAGCACCGTTATTAAGTGCTCCTACGAAATCGCCGACATCACCTTTTAAAGTTATACTAACTCCATCTCCAAGCCCAACTGCTATAGAGTCCAATTTTTTAGGCATTTCAATTGTTAGAAAATGTCTCTCATCGGCTATTTCATTTTTAATCTCCACATTTACATGACGTGTGGATATTTCACCTTCAGATGTTATCACATTAGCCATATTATTCCCTCAATCATTCTTTATTTAAAATAAATTAGGAACTTAAATAAACCTTCTCATGCATATAACATGTATGGTTGACTAGTCTACAATTGAATGAGACTAAGTAACATAATTAAAATACCTAAAATTAGTAGTTAATTACAGGTGAAAGAATGAGAACCCTAATTACAAACCTCAAGGGCCAGTGCTTGTTTAATGCATCAATGAAAACACAAGCTGAAGGCGTGATCATTTTACGTGGAAAACATCGCAGAAGAACTGAATTAAATAAATTTATTAAAGGCGGTGAAATTAAAATTGAAACTGAAGATCCTGTAGAAATATGTAAGGAGATATATAAAGTTATAAATGCAGCTAAAAAGCATGGTGAAATATTTGTTGCATATGGAGGGGACGATTTGGGTTCTTTACTCAATTTTGTGGCTAATAAAGAAGGAATAAACGCAATTTTCAGCTGCCATAATGAGAAAGTCATAAGAATTCCCCTTTTAAAACTGGATTTATCAAAAACAAAACAAAAAATTCTGGAAATTTTAGCTAATGAAGATCTAAGTGCAGCTGAAATCGGGAAAAGTGTAAATATATCACGTGCAATGGTATACAAACATTTAGCAGGACTTATGGATAGAGGTTTAGTTAAAAAATCAAGATTATTTGAAAAATACACCATAACTCAAGCTGGAAGAATCGTAATTATTTAATAGATCTATATTTCTCTATTTTTACCGGTATTTGCACAACTTAAAGATAAAATACTAACTTTACATCAATTGATAAATTCACCAAATTTTCCCTTATTTTAATTTAAATTTTTTACATATTTTTATAAAAAGCTAATTATTTTAAACAATGTTCAGAAATAATGGCAATTGTCTGAGCAATAGGGGGATCTTTAAGGAAAAAATTGAAAAATATTTATATACTAGTTCTGACACTTTATTATTGTATAGAAAATAGTGGCATATGATGTACATATTTCAACAAAACAGAGGATCTAATAAAAAAAATATGAAATGAATTATATGATCTGAAAATTTTGAGATAAGTACACATACTCAAAACAGGTGGTATAATGGATGAAATGAAGGATGAAATCATTAAAATGAGATATATGATTCTTGTAAAGAAGGGGATTGTAGATAAAAAATATGAATCATACCAGAATATATCTAAAATTGTAAAGGAATATGAGAACCAGTTTATTCCAGGAACAGTCTTGTTAAGCGAGAAAGCCGGTTATAAATTACGTATTGAGTATCCCATGGAATGATAAGAGGTCATACATCTGTTATTGATTTTAAAACCATTAAAAAATGTAAATCTGCTGTAACCTTTGTTAATTTTTACAGATTAAATTTCAGGAGTATTTAATGAGGGGCATTAATATGTGCATGAGATCCAGCAGCATAAAAAAAGGTGAACTTCCGAGAAATATAACTAAATCTTTAGTGGATACATTACAAAAGGAAGGCTACCTTGTAAAACGAAACTTTGAATATCCTAATAAAATTTCAAGCAATTTTGATGTTAAATATCCTAGCTACACATTAGATATATTCGCAGTTAAAAGAAATGATATAATGATAATCAAATATGAAAACTGCTCAGATGTTTTATCTAACAAACATAAAAAGCTTTGGAAAGCATTATCTTCTAAACCTGGAGTAAATTTTCACATATTAGTTCCATCTTACTGCAGCGAAAAAGCCCGGGTAAAAAGCAGGATGTTAAATGTTCCAGTAACAATTTTATGCCTGAATGATTGGAAAAATTCATTTGAATCCAGTTTAAGAAATTCTAAATAAACAAGAATGTCTTAAAACATAAATAGATTAATTTTTAGATTATACCATCTTTAAAAGCTCATTCTGGTTAATTTTTTCATCATTTAAATAAATAACATATTTTTTTCCATTTTCTTCAACTACAAATGCAATTGGAACTATCCATGATCCAACAATAGTCATTTTATTATCCTTTAAAATGGAAACTTTAACTATAGGATGGAGAATTTTACCTTGCGCCTCAATAGATTTACCAACGATAGTATCAACATCAAAATTCTCTGCAAAGTTAGTTTTAACCATTGTTTAACCTCTAGTTTCTCTTAATTCTTTTAAGAGCGCCCTTACAGGTTTCTTGGTGAAAGCCCTTATAAGTTCAACCACTATCCAAAAAAGCCGGATTTTTATTTTTAAAGTTGCATCTGCTTCTATTTTCTCATTTAAAAAATCAGGTTCCAGTGATATGTAAGCATTAGGAATTAAATTTAACAAAGAGGATGCAGCCCAGAAATAACCGCTGACCATAGCCGTGTCAGCAGGATCCCCCAATCCTAAAATTAAATTTAAAGAAAATATTTCAAAAGATGTGGATTTTAAAAAGCTGTTAAATACCCTCTCAAGATAAGGCCATGATTCTACCAAAAGAGACAAAATTTTTGGAATACTGCTTATTTCAAATTTATTTTCCCTTTCATTTTCTTTCTTTGGCGCTTGTTTTTCTGGAGGGATCTCTCTCTGGATTAATTTTATTTTCATCCAGGTTAATCTAAAAGTCCCTGTGATCTTAAAACCAGTATTGTATATATTCAGGTATATATGAAATGGAACCACCAAAATTCCAGTTACAATTATTAAAATAATCAGGATTATGGCGGTCGCTATGAACATTAAATTCACTCTTTAAAATTCCTAATTACAAAAAATAAGTAGAAAAGATTTTATTCACTTTCTTCCTTTTCTTCTTTCTTTTTCTCTCTCATCTCTTTTACAGTTTCTTTACCTTCTTTCATAAGGTCTATTACTGCAGGCATTGCTTCAGATACTGCCCTACCCATTGGGCTAGGCTTGGTTAAATGCATAACTCTAACGCTTTCAGGACCTGTCATACCTTTAAAGACAACTACCATAGCTATTGGTTCAATACCGGCTCCACCACCAGCACCGCTGCCTTTTCCACTTTGATCTTTAAGTGCACTGCCTTCAGCGCTTGCAGCACCAAATGCCATTCCAAATTTTGTAACTGGAATAATTATTTTATCCTCAGTCTCTATTGTCTCACCAATCACATTTTCAGTTGCCAAGACTTTTAAAAGCTCATCTACTGTAGTTTTTATCGGCTCCACGTCCATATTCCAACCCTCCCAGGGATTTTTATATATAATAAGTTGTTTTACTAATATTTATAATTAATGTATGCTTTTTTACTTAAATAATCCAAAAATAATTCCCAATATTCAGCATATAACAGATATTATATTTTAATCTGTAAATTGCATAAATTAAAATTTTAAAAAATATAATGTATAAACACATAGGATAGGCAGCAAATAATTTAAGCAAGTTTAACAAGAAATGGTTAAAAAGTCGGAATAATTTGATTTATTTTACTGTTTCACAAAAAAATTCCATTGAAAAAGGGAAAAGGTTATATAGGAATACAACTATATTCAAGTTAGACGCACTCCGGGCCGGTGGTCTAGGGGTATGATACCTCCCTGACACGGAGGTGATCACGAGTTCGAATCTCGTCCGGCCCATTTGCCGTGGTAGTTCAGTTGGGAGAACGCCAGACTGAAGATCTGGATGTCGCTGGTTCAAGTCCGGCCCACGGCACTCAACTTATTTTAACTAACTATTTTTAAATCATTACAACAATTTTCTTCCAAATCTACTGTTTTTAAATCATATTTAAAAAGACTTAATATGTTAAAAAGTAATATCATTTTGGTAGAAAATCATGACAAAGAAAAATTTGTGTCCACTATGTGGTTCTAAAAAATGAAATGGCATGACCCACACCTAGGGCCCTGGGAATATGGAAACTGCAGTTATCGAGGTTCTGTAGTTGTAAAAGACAGCAGCGTGCAGAAAAAAGTCAGAGAAGCTAAAAAAATGGAAATACTTTCCTGGAAACGGCAGCTCAAGTAGTTTTATATTATAAACGCGAAACTTTCCTCAATTGTAATATTTGTTGCTTTAAAAATTAAATAACTACAAATTATTATTTTTTCATATTAGATGATTTTATTTATCCATTTGCCGCCTACCGAAGATCCCCATTACTCCACCAATTGTCACCAATACACCAAACACAATTATGCCCATGAAAACTATGGAGATTCCACCAAAAAATCCTAAAATAACTGAAGCTAAGGCTCCCACTAAAAATCCATTGATGATTCCATCATCATAGTCCCTGCTGATGCCAATAAAAGCAGCTAAACCACCCGAAACCAGTGCAAAAATACAGGACAATACAACAAGCGCTGAAAATGCAAATATAAAACCGGAATAATTGTAATAAGAACTACTAAACAAATAAAATGATAACAATAGAGATGTAAATACACTTATTACGAAAAATACAACTCCAGCTATAATTGATAACCAGTTGCAACCTTTCTAAAGGCATTATCTGACAATCTTTCAAGCTTTTGCTTATCAAAACTTTTAGTATTGCTAATTACTTTTCCTTTTACTGCAATTAGCTTTCCACCGCATTTAGAACAAAATATGCCTTCTTCATGTTCACCCATACAGTTTGGACAGATAAATTTTGGTTTATCATTCTTACCCACTTCTTTAAATGTTTTTTCGACATTTAAATTATTCTCATGAGAGTTATCCAAATTTTCTAAGGATTTTACTTCTTTAAGTTCGTTTTCAGGATATTTTAAGGTACCACCGCATTGACATGCCCCCAAATTATCAAGGGATTCCCCTTCCTCAAGTTCATAGTGTCCCCCACATTTTTCACAGATTACATAGTCCATAAAAACACATTGTTTAATAATTTATAGCCATAACTTCCGTTTGCTTAAGTTTGGTGACATCATAAAGATTAGATTGTATTATCTACAGAACTTTAGTCATAATTTGTTTGTTAGGATTTTTTCCCATTCTGAAAGATTTTGCCTTAGATATAGGAGGTGTGCCTTCTAACATAAACAGCTATTAACCCACCTGCAGCTGTCATAACGCCTCCATATATTATACCTATTATTAATACCATTAATCCCGATATGATTCCAACACCAATATTTATTTGCCCATAGAATCCTGAAAATAACAACCCAACGGTCAGAGAAAGTATTCCAAAAAGAATTCCTATTATAACTCCAACCATACCCCCAGTTATTATACCAGTTGCATAATCTCTTGTTGTGATATTTGATATTGCCCAAAAACCAGATGCTACCGGAATAAGGGCTGAGATTAATCCAAAAAACATCGCCAAAATACCTACAATAGGAGATATTGCAGTTATGTTTGTATTTTGAGCTGCAATAATACTTACCCCTAAAAATATCCCCCCCAACTATTCTAATAATTATACTAGCCACAATGTAAAATACAATTCCAGAAGTAACTCCACTCCATTGAATTTTTTCAAGAATATTTATGGATGAACTTTCAGCCAGGACATGCCTATAATCATTCCTATTTTGGTGATATCTTTTATTTTGATAATTTGTTTTTATTTTAATCCTACTACCACATTTCGAACATATTAAACCTTTTTCCTGTTCATGCCCACATATAGTACATTTAATGGCATTTTTTGGTTTCGTTCTATCTTTTTGAATATATTCTACATAACTAAGAGTACCACCACAATTACAGGCTTCAAAGTCCTCAGGAGATTCCCCTTTTTCAAGTTTATAATATCCACCACATTTTTCACAAATCAAGTATCCCATAAAATCACTACTGAATATTTCATTAAAATAATATTTTATTATTTACCATAACAGATAAATAAAACCCCTACAAATAGGGGATTTTTGGGAATTTTGAGTGAGAAATATATGGAATAAAAATTAAATGATACATAATACCTTTTTAAGAAAGGAAATTATATTTAATTGTTTAAAAATTGAATTTTTAAATTTTAATTAACACGTAAACTTCAATTAAACCATTTAAAACTGCTAAAAGTTTACGAAAGGAGAATGTAATCCGTAAATAATGCAAAGCATGTGAAAATTAAACTATTGATTTATTGAAGATCCATTACTTCAATTCTCCAGTTTTTCAGATTCTCAGTTTTCACATACATGGAATAATTTCCAGGCCCAGATTCTATTTTGGCATAATCAGACCATTCAGGTCCTTTAAAAGTTCTGCACTGGCGGCCTTGATAAAATGAAAAACCATTATTTGATGAAATATCAACATTAATTGAACCCTTAATTGATGAAAAGTCCGTTTCAGCACTCATTATCAGCATAAAATTTTCCCCTTTAATTTCAAATTGAGGAAGACTCTGACTTCCATATCCTGTAAAATTTGCCACGCTAACCTTATTTTTTGAACATGCAGATGTAGTATCTACACAACCTGCAGTCAAAATAACTAAAAGTAAAATAAAAATAGCGCAAAAATATCTCTTCATAACCCACCTGCAAATGCTACAATATTAAATTATAACTCTTTAAAAAGAATATGTTAAACACATTAATGAATGTTCTCATTATAAATTTAAACTGAATCATGTTTAAAATACTTAAATCATATAAAAACATGATTCAGCAGCTAAAAATTAGTTATCATAAATAGTTCCCTTTAAATAGGTACTTGTAACTTCATCTATCTTTACATTAACAAAAGTACCAATTTCACCGTTTTCTATGACTACATGCTTGTAAGAATCTGTCCTTCCAATGTAACCGCCCTTACTACCTTTTTCTGTTATTAAAATTTCATGAACTTTTCCGATTTCTGCAAGGTTGTTCTGGTAAAGTATCTTTGATTTAAGATCATTCAGTGCTTTAGACCTTTTTTTCATAATGTTATGGTCTATTTCAGGCATTGAAGAGGATATAGCCATTGGTCTGTGTCTGTATTTCGAAATATGGATAAAGTTTGGCTTAATATCTTCGATTAACTTTAAAGTGTCTTCAAAGTCTTCATCAGTTTCTGTTGGATAGCCCACTATTATATCTGTAGCTATAGAAATCTCGGGTATTTTTTCCCTGACTTTTGATATTATATCTTTATACTGTGCAACTGTGTGATCACGACCCATATGATTTAATACAGAGTCGCTGCCGCTTTGAATAGGGATATGCATGAATTTATAGACATTTTTATGCATAAAAGCCTCGATTAACCCATCTAGATCTCGCATCATGCTCTTTGGGTGCATCATTCCAACTCTCAACCTGAAATCACCAGGAATCGTAGTTATCTCTTTTATAAGTTCCGAAAGTTTTCCTCCAGTATCCATCCCATATGCAGCCGTATCTTGAGCCGTGAGTTGAATTTCAACACATCCATCCGCTACTGCGCTTTCAATCTCATTCTTTATATCTTCAACTGGATAGCTCTGGAGTTTTCCCCTTGCAAACCTTGTACAGCAGTAAGTGCATCTTCCAACACATCCCTCACATATTTGAGATATATGTACAAATGGATCGAAACGTATCTTTGGAAGGCCTGCCTTTATATCTTCACTATGACCTGTAATCCGCGAAGTTTTATCATTCATGCATGACTTCACAACATCTATAGTCGATTTAATTTGACGCGGCCCAATCCATCCAGCAGAAGGTGCAGCTTTTCTAAGTTTATCTGGATCAATTTCCACCATACATCCAGAAATTATCAACTTTTTATCTGGAAACTGCTCCTGAACCTTCTTAATCCTGTTTATAACCTTCTGTTCTGTCGGCTGTTTAACATAACATGTGTTAAGTATGATCACATCTGCATCTTCCATCTTTGAAACTATCTGGGCATTGTCTTCCTGCAGAAGCCCTGCCATTATCTGTGAGTCACCCTGATTAAATGTACAACCAAATGTATCAATGTAAACTTTCATTTTATCGACCTGATCCTGTGTAAAAATATAAATTGAACTGTGTGATCTAATCTAAAATTAGCTATAAATATATTGTTTTAACTAAAAATTAGTTGGATAGTATAATCTCTTTAAAAGTAATATCCGGAACCTATTCAGGCCATCCATGTTTCCCAATCATCGGAACAAAAGCAACTCCACCCAGTGATTTCTCTTTGAATTCAGTTTCGGATTTCTTAACAATACAGATAAGATCCTGGAAATATGCCTGTTCTCCAACTGGAACTAAGAGCCTTCCACCAACCTTAAGCTGTTCTTTAAAGGGTTCAGGAACATATGGGGCACTAGCAGTCCCATAAATTCGATCATATGGCGCTTCTTTTTCATATCCAAGTGTTCCATCACCAATTATCACTGTTACATTTTCATCGTAGCCAGTTCTTGTAAGGTTCTCTTCGGCCAGTTTTGCAAGATATTCTATCCTTTCTATGCTGTAAACATGGCCTTTTTTGCCCATGGCCTCTGAAATAACAGCTGCATTGTATCCAAAACCAGTCCCAATCTCTAAAACTTTCATATCCTCTTCAAGTTGAAGTCTCTCACATATCATTGCTACCATATGTGGTGCTGAGATTGTTTGACCCTTTCCTATTGGAAGAGGTTGATCATTGTAAGCGTAAGACTTATTTTCTTCCGGTAAAAATTCTTCTCTCGGAACTTTTTCCATAGCCTGCCTTACATTCTCTGATTTTATGTATCCATATTCTGAAAGTCTCTTAACAAGTTCCTTCCTTTCATTTATCATCATACTATATTAGAACTTAGATCATAATTATATCTTACGAATTCTTCTAAAGGTCTTCCATAAACCCTTTTAGTCACATAAGCCTTTGCAAAACCTTTTCTAAGTTTTCGTTCAATGGTTTTCATGGAAGTTATTTTAAAAATCAAGTTCCCCATTTTGACTATATCTCCAACAGTGAACTCAAAATCCCTATCAATATCCACTTTTTTTGAGATAATTCTGCCACCAAAATCCACAGAAATTCCAACTCTTGCAGGCATATCCATTGGAGATGCCCAAATAGTTTCTATATCCGAAACTTGGCTTCTATAAACTCTTGCATTAGTTTTTGTTTCAATCGAGTTTACTGCAACTTCTTTTCCGTCGAGGTCTAAAATATCATCTACCATCAGCACTTCGTCAGGATAAAGCTTTATGAACTCTTTTTTAGATTTTTCAAACTCACTTATAACTGTTCTAACATCTACAGGTTTTTCTCGTATTATGTTCTCCCTGTAAACATTGCCGCATTCTTCACACTTCAAAAGAAGCTCTTTTGAATGCTTACCTTTTGATTTTAAGATTTCATATGATTCAGATTCACATACAGGACATTTCATTTACTTTCCTCAAAATTTTAATAAATTTATATTTACACTATGTAATCTATTCAGTATATACTAAAAATAAAATTGTGTTTACCTAAAACCCTATTCTTCTTTGAGTTTAAGGTAATGTTTAACTAATCCACCGTCTTTTAAAATATCAAGCATGAATTTTTTAAATGGCTCTATTTTAAATGATTCATTAGTTGATTTGTTCTCTATAATGCCTTCTTCCAGGTCTATTTTTAAAATATCTCCTTTTTCGGCATTTATATCTGCCACAATGACAGGTAGCCCTATATTTATCGCATTCCTATAAAAAATTCTTGCAAATGATTTTGCAACTATTGCTGAAACACCTGCGTGTTTTATGGCTACTGGAGCTTGTTCTCTTGATGAACCACACCCAAAATTCCAGTCAGCAACTATGATATCTCCCTTTTGGACATTTCCTGAAAAATCAGGGTCTACACCTTCCATTACATGTGCTGCCAGATCATCCAGGCTGAAAGTTCTCAGATATCTCCCAGGAATTATCACATCAGTATCTACATTATCTCCAAATTTCCAGACTTTTCCTTCTATTTTTTCCTTCATATGAATCAGTGATGAGTTTTTAAAGAATTTTGATTAATTTAGCGATGTCAATATTATCATTTAGTTGTTATATAAATGATTGCTAACTAATAGTTCAACACATGTTATTAATGTAAACAGGCTATGTTAAAATTTTCACTTTGATTATACCCTTGAATTTTGAACATCATCAAAATTCTTTTTTCAACGTAGCACCGCTATTTTTAGCTTCAGTAACAATAACTTTTCCGCCAATCTCGTTCATAGTACTCTGAGCTACTTTTGATATATCTTTTGTGTTTGTATCAGTTACCGCATAAATAGTAGGACCAAATGAACTCATTCCAACCCCCGCTGCACCTGCATCTCTGAGATTTTGAGCTATTTCATTAATTACAGAATCCTGAAACCCAACTTCTATTTTTTTAAATCCAATATTCTGAATTTCATTAACTGCAGATCCAAAAGAGTCTAAATCTTCTTCTACTAAAGAAGGCATCATTTTCATTAATATCAAATGAGATAATTTCTGTACTTCATCCAGCTTAATTGGACAGTACCCCTGGAAAATATTTACCTCATTTTGACCTGATGCACCTGCAGGGACATTTGGAATTGCAAGTACTACTTTCCAATCCTTTGGAAAATCATATCTTGCTATTAAAGGTGCAGGGCGTGCATTAGATGCTGATGATGGTAAAAAATCAGGTTTTTCATCTACCTTATGCCCGCCGTCAATAATAAATCCGCCATGATCAAAGGCCCTGACTCCAATACCTGAAGTCCCACCTCTTCCAACGATTTTTGCTATTTGCCATGCATCCATATCACGATCATTAAGATTTAATATAAGCTTTGCAACTGCAAGGGATAGTTGAGTACCTGATCCAAGTCCAGAATGTGCAGGATAAGCTGTTTTAACCTCAAATTTAAATCCAGAGTCAATTTTCAGGAAATCAGTTATTTTCTTAACTGTATTTTCAATTTTTCTCCCACAATCTGCCATTATTTTTTCATTCAATTTATGGGATTCCTTAAAAAATATATCGATACCCTCATCTTGAGATTTTGCTTCAAGAACAAGTTTGGGTTTTTTGATGGTAAGTCCTACACCGCCATCAACTCTTCCAATAGTTCCATTAAGGTCTATTAAAGTCATGTGTAGCCTTGATGGAGTTTCTATAATCATTTGAACGACCTGCTATTTGATTTATTCCAGACTTTCAAAGAAATGGTACTTTGTACTGTTTTTGTTATATTTTTTGTTAAATTATTAATAGTTGATCTCTTGTTTAATTCTGCATATTAATAGTTTTCTGAACTTCCAGAAAATAAGTCTACAAAAGAGAATTAGAAATAGTTATTTTAATTCCTAAGTAACAATTTAACTCAATTTAGGTTTTATTTGAAGGTAAATCAGATTTTCCTTCTAATCTCTCACCAGTTATATTCTCTTTCTCAAATGGAATCGCAAACTTCTTCTCTATTTCCTCTCTATGAACAGCGTTCATAGAACAGAACGGTATTATTCTTCCATCTGGAACTGCATAGTGTATTACACACCTTTTTACCCTATCCTGATCGAAGTTCCAGGGGTCCATGAAGTGCATGCATCCAATAAGAAGTGTTTTATGGTGGAAATCCCCAAGAGCGCTGTAAGATCTCTCTTTAAACACTGAAGTCAGTATAGATCGGATGTCAACTGTACTTGGTGATTTTGACATATCTACTGTTCTTGGAAGTTCAAGTGTAGCCCTTGCTACTGTTTTTGCTTTTCCAGTTAATCCGCCGTCTTTTATGTCTTCAGCACTTTTTGAAAGTAATTTAAAGAATTTATCCACATCTACAAATTGGGTAATTGGGATAATTTGGTCATCATCAATAAAAACATAGGTAGCAGCACCGCAGTGAGGGTGACAGGTAAATACAACCTGCTCTTCGCCTTCAATAGCTTCTATAAATTCTGAAATTGGAGTAACGCATGATGCAGGATGGAAATCTTCCACTTTAATCTGAGAATCAGTCTGTTTTTCCACCAATTTTTCAAAATCAGGGATTGTTACACGCTGCTCTTCCACTTCATCTGCTGGAGTTCTACCTGCAAATGATACGGGCTGGAAGTTTACTCCCCTTATTATATCGATGTTTTCAACTGCAAATTTTATTATATCACCAATCTGGTGGTCATTTATTCCTTTTACAATTGTAGGAACCAGCACTATACCTAAATCTACTGCTCTGCAGTTTTCTATTGCCTTAAGTTTGGTTGCAAGTAAGTCCTTGTTCCTTGTCTTAAGATATGGTTCTTCTGTAACTCCATCAAATTGAAGATAAACAGTGTTTAAACCAGCTTCTTTGAGTTCCTTTGCAAGTTTCGGATTTCTCGCAAGTCTTAATCCATTTGTAGCTATCTGAGTATGTCTAAATCCTTCTTCTTTTGCAAGCTTAATCAGTTCAACCAGATCTTTTCTTACAGTTGGTTCTCCACCTGCGTATTGAATTGCAGGTGCTGGAACTGGTTTATTAGATCTTAAAGTTTGAAGCATGCCCCTTATTTCTTCATAAGTTGGTTCATATAAACGGTTTGAAACTGCGGCATTTGCAAAACATATTGGACATTTTAAATTACACCTGTTTGTCACATCAATAAGACCTAAAATAGTTTGACTTTCATGATCCTTACAAATTCCACAATTCATAGGACATTCTTTTTCAGATGACGTTTGAGGGTTAACTATTCCATTACCCTTGTGATCACTCTCTGAAGCTTTTAGGTAGAGTTCATCACTACCCCAATAAGTACTATCAAAAATACCATGCTCTTTGCATTCTTTTTTTATCATAATTTTGTCGCTGTCTTCATAAACTTCAGCATCTACCACTGAAAGACATTGAGGACATAGACTTTTGGTTTTCTTTATAACCATCATCTCACCATAGATATATTTATAAATAACATAATTATTATCTTGCTTTAAAACAGGAGGTAAACCATGGATGCAAGTGTTATCAGTGTTTTAGTTTTATCAGCATATGTAATATACTTTATGTTACCGGCATACCTTGCAAATGTTTCAGCATTAGTCTTTGGAGGCGGTAAACCACTGGATTTCGGCCGTAATTTTCGTGACGGTCGCCGTATTATAGGTAATGGAGTAACTTGGAGAGGAACTATTATTGGAACTTTAATTGGAACTTTTATAGGGATCCTTCAGGGATCTGTATCTGAGTATTATGGAAATGTCTTTAGCTTAATACCCGGAATTACGATAATCCACGGACCAATACCGACAAGTATACTTCAAGGTGCCCTTGTAGGACTTTTCCTAGGAGGCGGTGCTTTAATTGGTGATGCAGTCGGAAGCTTTATAAAAAGAAGAATTGGAATCGAAAGAGGAAAAGCTGCCCCATTTCTAGATCAACTTGATTTTGTAATTGGTGCCTTAATATTTGCTTCGCTTATAGTTTTTATACCATTAAACATGATTATAATTATACTTATTATAAGTATCGTTCTACATCTTCTAACTAACATGATTGCATATTTAATTGGTATGAAAGATGTTTGGTACTAAAACCAAACTCAAAATCTTAATCGTGTAAATTGATCAAATTACACATTAAATTTCTTTTTTTACAATTTTTACAAAGAAATAATTTGAAAAATTTTAATTTCACTATTTTTTTTAGGAACTAGAATAAATTTTCGAGTATTACTAATATGGTCAGATCATAGCCATAATTCCAAAAATTAAATTTATTAAGGATTAATTACAATATAATATAACATACGATGTCTATTCAACAATAGGAATATTGAAATTGATTCAATCACTTAAAACATGAATTAAAATTCAGTTTGTACAAGGATCTTGAGGCATACAATGAAGAAACCTGTTAAAGTACTACTGGTTGAAGACAACCCTGCAGACATTAGGTGGACAGTAGAAATTTTTAAAGAGTACCATATACCCACTGAAATACGCGCTGTTAAAGACGGCACTGAAGCATTAAATTTCTTGTATAAAAAAGGAAATGATGATTATCATCCAGATATAATAATACTAGACCTGTACTTACCTCTTATAAACGGACATGAAATACTTAAAAGAATTAAAATGGATAAAAAATTAAATTCATTACCTATTGTAATCCTTACAGCTTCAAATTCCCCAAAAGATGCTAAAATTGCTTATATAAATCATGCAGATTGCTATATCTCAAAACCTCTTGATTTTAGAGGTTTAATGAAAATTATACAGCGTACTGGGAAATTCATGCTTACAGCGGCCGCATTACCTGGATGTATCGAAATACCATGTAAATAATATTCTCATTAAACATTACATCATTTATCAATCTATAACTTTTTCAGTTAATTAATTCCTGCTTTAAAGCAGCATTCTTTTTAAAGTTTATGTATCTCCTGTAAATAAATACACGGCGGGAAATCATTGCCCCTACAGTCATGATAAGGAACATAGAAGTTAAAAGGCTTAAATCCATAAGTTTCATACCGCCAATTGCATTCCTACCATATATCTTGATTACAATAATTGCAGCCCACATAAGCACCGCCAGAAGAGAACCCTTTAAAATCATGGATCCATCTTCATGAACCTTAACTTCCATGAACTTGGATATTAAATAACCCATTAATATACCTATTAAGAGCCCAATAAAGATAACTACAACATTAAAAACACTGTACATCTCAACATAAACTGCAGGAAGCGTAAAAATTGCTAAAATTACTGGCATGACTATTAATTTCCTTAAGTTCATTTTCCGCTCACGTAACTGCAGTAAAATGATTAAAAAAATTATAATAAGAAATGATGGGCTGGCCATAAAATTACTATCTGGTACTATAACTGTCATTATATCACTCATTATTGAATTTATTTCAATAGTATATAAATTACATACTAAACAAAAATAATAATAAAAAAAGAGGCATCACATGTCACCAAATGACAGATTCAGCATTTTAGCTGGATGCATATTTTTAATTGTTTTTATATATACATTATATATTAAAAGTTACTTATATGCCCTCGGATGGCTTATACTAAGTGCAGCACTACTTTTAGAGGCATATACTCCTCGAAAAATTGGAGATAGAGAAATTTTAATAATTATAAATGTAGCACTACCTTTTATAGCCCTCGGAATATTTATCTATACTCTGATTTATGGATAGATTATTTTTTAGTTTTTAAATTCCTTGATTTTAATAATACAAAATTTAAAAAAGTTAAACAATAATTAATATGAAAAATGTTGATTTTTCATTAATTATATCGAATTATAAGCCGTGTCAACTAAATTATAGGTCACGTTATAAGCTTCGCTGTAACTCACCCATTCAGGGATCTCATAAACAAATGTAGCGTGCCCAGTAGCTGCTAAAGGTTTTGTGAAAACTTCGGTTGATGTACCTTTCTTTTTAGGATTTTCATCTGAAGGGAGGAATCTTAATCCGGACATAGCTTTGTCAACCTTTTCTGCAAGTGTTACAGATTTATTATCCATTGAAGGAGTTGCAATGTAAAACCCTTCACCATAACCTTTTTTATGGTCATGACATATTATTATAACATCATAATCCGATTTAGCAACATCTTGAATGATATAATCTGCAGCAAGGCCCTGTCCTTTGTTTCTACCTGCAGTATAATAATCAAAGTTTTCATGCACCACAATGGTGTAATGTACTATCTCAACATCGTGGGATTTAGCATAATCTTTTACTACAGCATCAGATACATTTATTGAAAGTGTTTCTCTAGGATGTATACCTGTAACAACTGCTACTTTAACTTTTTTTTGAGAAGAAGTACCAGTAAAGTTCTCCAATTTAGAACTCAAAGTCTCATTTGGCATATACACATCTTTTATGACATATCCTCGGCTGTCTGAACCTAAAGTAGTATGTTTAGTTGAACTAGCTGTATTTAAAGATGCAGCTGTTAATATAATAACAATTGCACATAGAACAATTATAGTTAATTTTTTTTTAATCATTGAATTCACCTAGAACTCTGATTTCTGGAAATTGTAAGCTCTGATTTTTGAATATTTAGAGATTAATTGACCTGCTTAAGAAAGATTTGATCTAACCATATAAAAACTTTTATAAAAATTAGTAATAAAAAGCGAATATGTTTAAGTCACCCCCATTGACTTAAAACACGCATCAATTAACCTATTAGAATTAAAATACACATTAGAGTTATCTAACCATTCTGGAATCTCGTAAACAAAAACAGAAGTCCCTGAAGCTACGATCGGGTCATCAACAGTGGTAATTGATGAACTTTGAGCCTTTGAATCTGCGTCTCTTTGATAGTAATTAAAATCAGGCAAGAGATTGTGCACTGATTCTGCCAGAGTTATGGATTGAGAATCCATTGTAGGGGTGGCAATGTAATAGCTATCATTACCATAACCCTTCTCATGATTGTGGCAGATAATCACCAGGTCATAATTTGATTTCTTAATATCCGGAATTACATATTTAGCAACGAGGCTTTCACCGTTATGACGGCCAGTTACAAATATATCTGGATTAGCAGTGACCGTTACCTGATAGCTTACAACTTCAACTTTGTGTGATTTAGCATAATCTGTTATAACTTCAGGCACTACCATTTTCTCTGAAATTTCCCTCGGATGCATTCCAGTTACAATTGCTATCTTCTTAGTCGATGATCCTGACGGATCACATATTGTTTTAGTGACGAATCCTTTATTATCTGATCCCAAAGTAAAATGTTTAATTGAACTGGCTGTATTTAAAGATCCAACCATAACTGCAATGCTAATAACAACTATACCAATTATAACTAAAGTTTTTTTCATAATTATTATTTCCTACAAATTTTAACATATCGTTCAAAATAAAAAGTAGATGTAGTTAATCCTTTAAATTGAATTAAAACATGCATCAATTAACCTATTGGAATTAGTAAATACACTAGAATTGCTTAACCATTCTGGAATTTCATAAACAAATACTGGAGTTCCGGTATTTACAATTGGAGTGTCAACCTGAGTAATTGATGAACTTTGAGCCTTTGAATCCGTGTTTCTCTGGTAGTAATTAAAATCAGGTAAAAGACTGCTCACTTTTTCTGCAAGATTTACCGATGGTGAGTCCATTGTTGGAGTAGCAATATAATATCCACTACCATATCCTTTTTCATGGTCATGGACTATTATTACCAGGCTGTAATTTGATTTTGCGATATCTGGAATTATATATTTAGCCACCAGACATTGACCGTTGTAACGACCGGTTGTAAAATCCTGAGGGCTGTCAGTAACTGTTACCTTATAATTTACAATTTCAACGTTGTGCGTAAGTGCGTATAATTTAATAACTTCAGGTACAACTGTTTTAGCAGAAGTTTCCCTCGGATGCATTCCAGTTATAACTGCTATTTTAGGTGCAGATTCACTGTAATGTGCATATACGTCTTTAGTAACATATCCTTTGCTATTTGAACCTAAAGTTGAATGATCGCTGGAATTATACAACATAAATGCTGCTGCGGCTATTATACCCACCATTAAAATGAGTATTATGAACATCTTCTTAATCATTAAATCACTACGCTTTCTGTTAATATTTACAATTTAAAAGGTTTGATTTTAGTTTAAAACTTATTATAATTTGCTGTTATCAAATTCAAAGATAGTCTTAACTTAATAAAAAAAAGTTAAATATAATTTAATCTTTTAGACTATCCCTCATCATCAGCGCAGTACCAACTGCAGGAGCGACAACACATTCATCCTTTTTAAGTATTGTATCCATACCTGTTGATTCAAGTCCGGCTACTTCTGCTGCTTTTGCACCGACTATATCCATACCAAGCCCGGTAGTTACAATTTTTGTAAGATTTTCCCTTTCGCAAACTTCTAAAAGAGCTTCAGCTACTTTTTCAGCCTGTCTTTTGTAGATGTATGCTGCAATCTTTTCTATATCAGATTCGCTCAGCATATCCATATCCCCACAAATAACCCTTGAAATCCTTCTCATACACTCTTCTTTTGATTTTCCTGCCCCATCAGAAGTACTGCAGCTGTAATCTTCTTCCGTTATGTTTCCAAGTACTGTGTGAATATCAGCAGTAGCTGCAAAAAGTTCTGAAGATACCCTCACCCAATCATCCTCTAAAGGTACTTTATCTACTATTGCAGCCAAATTTGTCCTGAGAGTTGCACT
The DNA here is from genome assembly GCF_038562635.1 of Methanobacterium sp. NCBI lineage: Archaea > Methanobacteriati > Methanobacteriota > Methanobacteria > Methanobacteriales > Methanobacteriaceae > Methanobacterium > Methanobacterium sp. The sequence continues at coordinate 243,681 of NZ_JBCFBO010000002.1, forward strand.
GTATACCAGTTCTCCTGTTTTTAATCTTTCAAGGTCAGATCTACCTTTAGCACATTCAGATCCATTTTTAATTGGGATGATATCTGTGGTTGTGCTTCCCGTATCTATCATTACACAATTTTCCTCTATTTCCGCTGCTATTTTAGACGTTGCAATCCAGTTTGCAGCAGCAACTTCATCAGGCCGTTCAACAACTTCCTCAAAATTTAAAACACCATTTATTCCAATAAAACCTACAGGAACAGAAAAGGATTCCTTAGATTTTTTTGCAATGTCAATTACCCCTTCCCTCTTTGTCTTATAGGCATCCACAAGTTCTGCGGTCATACATATACCTACAGCATCTATATCTTTTAAATCATCTCCAAGTAAACGTATAAGAGCATCACCAAGTTCATCCTTTTTTAACCACATTGGAAAATACTCAAAATCTGTTTTAATTCCAGTTATATTGCCCTGATCGTCAAAGTCAACCACTGCCAGGTCTGTATTTGCTCCGCCTATGTCAAATCCTGCAATTTTCATAAAGATCACTCTGTTTATTTTAAATTATTTTTTTAGATATCTCAAGATTTATTTCATTTAAACTTTCAAAATGCATTTAATTAAACTCATAATAATTTTAATCAGTATTTATCTCAATTCATCAAGCTTTAAAACATCGTCTTTTTTACAAAATGATATTGATCCACACAAATTAATTTTTTTAGGTAATTTATCACCATAGATAGAATCCAAAATAGCATCACCAAGGTTAAAATTTAAAAGACGCCTTAATGCTACATAAGGCGTTGTAATCCTTGAATTTATCTCAACCAGATGCACTTCCTCTCCCAGAATCATGTCAACACCAACATAACCATTAAGGCCATCTATTGATTCTACAGCCTTTTTTGCCACTTTTTTTGCTTCTTCTTCAAGTTCATGAGTTAAAGGCACCTGCCCCCCATTATAATTTATCCCCTCGTCTGAAAAATGGATATCTTGAAGGTTCAAGCTTAACGGAACTGCTTCACTGCCGTTGCTTATCAAACTCACACTGGCTGAAGTTCCCTCTATAAAGTTTTGAATTATAAAATAAGGAAGATTGGTTTCAATTAAAGAAGCTGCTTTTTTCATTTCACCCTTTGAGTTTACAACATGTACACCCGAGCATGAAACTCCATCAGCAGGTTTTAAAATCCGTTTATTATTAAAGGGTTCATAACTATCCATATCTTTGAAAAATACTTTTTCAGTTTTAATTATAGGAACATTCTCCTTGAGAGACTCATACATCCTGAATTTGTCAGAACATATCATTACAGCATCTGAACTTGATCCTATAATCCCAACGCCTTTTTTTTCTATGAAATTTACTATATCATATAAAATAAAATCTTCTTCAGGAGCTATTACAAGACATGAGTCATAATTTGATATATTTTGATCTAACCACTCCATTAATTCTCCTTCAAGTTTAACGGGGTTACAATAATTATTACGAGAAATAGATTGGTCCAAAGATATAAGATAATCTACATCCCTATCTTTAAAATCTTCTAAAAATCCATCAAGCATCGCCTGTCCTTCAGACCATAAAGATGGATCATCAATTCCCATGGCTGTGATATATTCAAGAATAAGTATTTTCAAATAATCAACTCCAAAAAAAAGTTTAAAGCCGTCCAATTCCTTTAAAAACAACGCCTTCCCTTTTAAAATCATCAGGATTCAAAACTGGCCTTGTACAAACAAATATTTTGTTTTTGATCATTCCCGGTGTGATTGATTTATATTCATCGTGATCAGTTATGAGCACAACACAATCGCACTCCAGAACCTCTTCCATGCTTACAGGTCTGGCACCGAAAAACTCTATCAAATCATCAGAAGTATGCGGGTCGTGGGCGTACACATCAAAGCCTTCCTCAAGCAGAAGTTCAATCAATGGTTTTGCTGGTGTTTCTCTAGCATCCGCCACATTTCCCTTGTACGCAACACCCAATATACCTACTTTAGAGTCTTTAATCTGTTTTCCAGCATCATTTAACGTGTCAACCACAATTTCAGCAACATGTCTTGGCATTCCATCATTTATAGCCCTGGCATTCTTTATTAAAGTAGATTCTATCCCTTCTTGTTCAGCTATCTCTACAATGAAATATGGATCAATAGATAAACAATGTCCGCCAACACCTGGACCAGGAGTATGTATATTAACTCTAGGGTGATGGTTCGCAGCAGCTATAGCTTCTATCGCATCAATGCCGAGTTTTTCACAGACCTTTGCAAGTTCATTGGACAGTGCTATATTGGTATCCCTATACGTATTTTCCATTAGTTTGACCATCTCTGCAGTTATCAAATCATTGACCTTTATTATTTTACCCTTTGTAATATGTTCATAAAGAGAAACAGCCGTATCTGCACTTTTTTGGTTGATTCCACCAATTACTCTTGCATTATGGGTCATTTCATAAATGGTGTTATTTGGAAGCGCTCTCTCAGGAGTATATGCTATTCCAAAGTCTGCACCTGCTTTTAATCCGCTTTCTTCAAGTATTGGAATTACAACGTTTTCACAGGTTTTAGGAGGCGTAGTACTTTCTATTATAACAAGGTCATCCCTATTTAGAGCTTTTGAAATGCTCCTACAAGCGGATTCTACAGCAGATAAATCAGATTTTTTAAATTCATCCACAGGCGTCGGAACAATTACTATTTTGATCCTTGAATCTTTAGAAGCGGTGATTCCATCACCAGTTGCAGTTAGTTTACCGCTTTCAACTGCTTTCTTCACCAGTTCATCAAGTCCTGGCTCCATAATTGGAGTTTTACCTTTATTTACATACTCGATAGTTCTTTTATTTATGTCAACTCCTGTAACCTGCAAACCACTGTTTGCAAAAAGGGCTGCAGTTGGAAGCCCAATATGGCCAAGACCAAAAACTGTAATCTTTGAATTTTCGAGAATCATTGTTTCTATCCCTTTTAGTTAAATTGAAATATATAACAACTATTTAATTTCAATAATTTATTGTTTCTATCCCTTTTAGTTAAATTGAAATATATAACAACTATTTAATTTCAATAATTTATTGTTTCTATCCCTTTTAGTTAATTATGAAATATTGATAACAAATATTTAATTAATTTCAAAATTTAATTATTCAATATTAATAACTGCTTCAATCAATTAAAACTTATCCAATTTAAAAAAATATAAAAATATAATAAATTAAGTTATTCAATATTTGTAGTACTATAAACTAATTATTAGGAGTACTACACTAACTTTCAAAATATAATAATTAATCTGATTTAAAACTATCGATTAATGCAGTCTTACCCTTTAAGTTAAGATTTTCATAGGGAAATCTGGCATTGCCCTCTTCAAAAACTATTTTTACTATTGAATCTTCTTTATTTTCAAATTCTAATACAGATATATCTTCTTTGATTTCAAGAAGTTTACGGGTTCTGTTTTTCATTATATCTTCAGGTACAGTTATTTTAAGCTCACCAGCATCATATAAATCTAAAATTGCATCAAGAATTCCTTCTGAAGAATTCCCAGTACCATACGGATTTTCAGCTTTGCTCATTTTACCATAAAGATCATCGTTATTTAAGATTTCTTTAACTGTACTTGTTATTTTATCTTTTTCCGCCCCAACAAGAATATTTCCACCAGCTTCAACTGTTTCAGGGCGCTCAGTGTTATACCTTAAAGTCATACAGGGCACGTTTAATGTAATTGCCTCTTCCTGTAACCCACCAGAATCCGTCATGATAAACTTGGACTTTGATAGGAGAAGTAAGAAATCAAGGTAACCTACAGGCCTTATAAGTTCAATATGGTCTGCATTTTCTAATTTATCAAACATATTAAATTCTTTAAGGGTTTTAACTGTCCTTGGATGTACTGGAAAGACAACTGTTACATCATCTAATTCAAGCAGTGCATCTATAATATTTTGAAGCCTCTCTTTGTTATCAACGTTCTCTGCCCTGTGCATGGTAAGGGTGAGGATATCTCCATCAAAATCAAATTTAGATTTTTCTTCTGACTTTTGCGCAATTTTAAGGTTTCTGATACATGTATCAACAATGGTATTTCCAGTTATAAAAATATCTTTTGGGCTGATACCCTCAAAAAGCAGGTTAACTGCTGATTCTTCGGTTGGCACAAAATAAAGCTTTGAACAAACATCTGCAATTTCCCTGTTTATTTCTTCAGGCATGGATTTATCATAAGACCTTAAACCTGCTTCAACATGACCTACAGGAATATGGAGCTTGGATGCCACAAGCGCTCCAGCAAGTACTGCATTAGTATCTCCCTGAACAAGGACTATGTCTGGTTTTTCTGCAACTAAAACTTCCTCAATACCGTTCATCATTGTCGCTGTTTGTTTCCCATGGGATCCAGAGCCAACCCCAATGTTAAAATCAGGTTTTTTTAATTCTAAATCTATAAAAAACTGGTCAGACATCTCGTGGTCGTAGTGCTGTCCAGTATGGATTAATATGTAATCGATATTTCGTTTTTCTATTTCATCGATTACTGGGGCCATTTTGATTATCTCCGGCCTTGTCCCAATAATGACTGCAATCTTCATAATGCACATTTAATAGTTTAAGCTTAATAAAGTTAATTCTTTGAAATTATTCAAGGCTACACTGGAAATTTCCATGTTATTAAGCTTTATCATATGAACTAAAGCATATATGTTACTTTTATGCAATGAAACTATAATTTACTTATTCATTTTTAAAAATTTTAAATATTAAAGTATAAATACAAATATAAATTACTTATTTTCATATTAATTAACATTGAATTATTTTTAATTATGTATAATATATAATAAGACTGTTAATTGAGATTTTTACAGAGAAGACAAAGATGAGTAGAAAAAAACAAAAAATTATCAGACAAATAGCTAAGCAAAAAAGAATATAAACGCGGCGATGATTTAAACCGTTCAATTTGTGGCAGAAATAATTATAACAATTGTTTCATTGCTTGTTGGTATTGTGATACTTCTTATGATCATTAAATAAGAAAAAAAAAGTTTATTGGGCTTTGAAACTGTTTAAAATAATATTAAAATTTTGTTCTTCTTTATCAAAGTCGCTATCTGGAGCTTGGAGGAGGAAACTGTACATTTTCCCATTTTTTACGAAACTTATTCCCTCATATCTCATATTTTTATTAGAGCCGTTAATATCAGCTATACCGGTTACTTGATAAGCAATATTGCCGTCTATTTTCAGTGTGCCGTTTGAAATTATCGTTCCATTTGAAACTATAAAATTTCGCCAATTATTAATTACGTCTTGAGTTGACTCATTAGTAGGCATTATATAAAGCCGAAGCCCTGGACCATTCGTTACATCATATTTAAAAACTGCAATCGAAGATGTAGTATCTGTTGTAGTATCCTGAAATAATCGCCAATCAGCAGAATAATTAAAACTAATACCATTTCCAGAATAAGTTTTTATAGACATATCCATACTGTTATCGTTAAAATTAACAAAATTATGAGCTAAAACCACAAGAACCAAAAGCCCTACTACTAATCCAATATATTTGCCCTTTTTGCTACTGCTATCATTGATATTAGTTATTTTGAATTTTTCCAGTTGCTTTTCATTAGCATCCCCTGAATTAAGGAGATTATCTTGGTGAAATTGATAGTTTCTCATGCAGTTTTCATTGAGTAAATAACTCTTAATTGCATAATTATAAATTAATGCAGCTGATCTTGAAAGAAATATAAATAGATAAGGAAGTAAAACTAACGATAATATCAATATCATTAAAATATTGTAATTTGAGATTGAATATAAATCTAAACCATGTAAAATTAAAATTGAAGTGATATTAGTTAAAGTATAGCCTATAAAAATTAAGGTTAATGAAATAATTCCAGTTGCCATATACCAAATTATAAGCTTGGTCCATCTTATACTGCTGATTCTATCAATAATTTCATCAAATATAAAGAATCCTATAATAATTGAAACTAAACTATTGTAGAAAACCAATTTAGACCCTGTAAGAGTATCCTCAGTTAATTTTGAGACGTTATTAAATATTTCCTTAAATTTAAAAGCTGCACTAAGCTTACCATCATTATCTATCATATTTGCTACTGCCATTAATATTACTGGAATAATAATTATTAGATATAAAAGTGCAATTAGGAGAAAAAGATAAGGAAACCACACGTATAACCATAAAACTAAATTTAAAGTTGGGATACTTCCTATATCTGATCCAGAATAGTATACAAAAATAATTATCAAAATAACAGGAATTAAATAAACAAAATTAACCACCATAAATTTAACACCATCTACAAACATTTCAGGCCAATCATTAAATTCAGGAAGTCGTTTTACACCAGCCAAAGACGATTTTATAATTCTAAAGGAATATCCAAATATCAAAGCAATACTCAAAAATCCAATAATCCCTAAAAATCCTATTAATGCACTATCTTTTACACCTACTAATACAGATAAATTAGACATACCACTAAAAGCTATGAAAACCCCTAAAACTAAAAATTCTTTCCAGTTTGAAAGAGGATATTTTAAAGAATCTTTAATTATTTCTCCTACGTCCATTCACTACCCTTCCTATATTCCTTTTTAATTATTTTTGCGAAGTTTCTTTTATTTGAGATGTAAGTACGATATAACTTGCCATTTATGTCTCTATATTATATTATTACAATCATATAAAAAAGCATGCTAATAAAAATAGAGATTTGAAATAAAATACATTAAAATAAGTTAAAAAAACATAAATTTAAAAATTAAGCCTTAGATTGCACTTTATTATAATTTTTACCTCATTTATATTTTAATTCGGATTATTTCACGTTTATGTACCACATTAGACTTGCTTACTCAATTAATTCATCCAAATATAAATAAACATAAAAACAGTTTTAAATTGGACCATTAATATAAATTGTCCTGGACATTGCAAGAAAGTCCAGGATCATTAATTAAAAACATTCTTTGGTTTGGGCTATTTTTCTGTTGGATAACTGAAACCTATTTTTTTAGAGGCCCAGAACCATAAAATAACCAGGAACACTAAACCAAAAGCCAATCCTAACAAACCACTTTCAGGGCTAAATATGTTAGTCATTTGAATTCCCAAAATACCAACAGTACTGCCGAAACCAAATAGAATATAAACTAATGTATTCCAGAGAGCATGGGAGAATGATGATACAATTATAGAACCTGAAATGTACCGTAAGAGTCCAAAGGTCAGCCCTCCAATAACCCCACCAGTAATGTATATAGGAAGCATACTCATCGTGAACGATGCGCTCAGGAAGAATAAAGGTAAATGCCAAGAAGCAAATGCTAACGCCGTGAGTAAAAGAATCCATTTAAGATTTATCTTGCCCCGTTCCAGTATTCCAAAAAGCCATCCTCTGAAAAAGCCTTCTTCAGTGGCAAATGCTAATATAAGTGTATACAGGAAAAGATAAGCAATTTTTCCAGCTGTTCCATCAAAGTATTGAATTCCATTAATATTCCCAGTTGCCAATGCAATGACAATAATCACTGAACAAATACTTACTGGATACAAAATAGCCCACATATAATCTCTTAAACTTCCAAACTCCAAACCCAACTCTTTACCATTCATTTTAGTCCAATAGGCTAAAACTAAAATTATAGGGAATATTACAAACGCTTGAAGTTGTTCATTATTAAATATTACTGGTGTAAGTACACTAAAAATCATCACCAAAACATATCCAATTAAACCCGTTTTGTAAACATTTTTCATTTTTGACACCACCTAAAATCATATTTAAATATATTGTGAAAGACAAAAACCCAGAGCAACCTCTCAAATAATCACTCCGATTTACAAAAAATCTCATCTTCACCAAAACATACAATGGTACTCCCAGAATTATTACTAGAACAAATGGCATTTTCGTGAAATAATTGAGATTTATTTCAAATAAATCCATTGCCATTATTTTATATTTGCTTATTCCATCCAAAAAGACTTATTTTTATTTATAAAAGTTTTTTAAAAGGTTTTTATTCTGGAATTCCATTTATTACCTGCAAATTCTAATTATCCATAAGTCGGTAAAATTAAATTTAATTTTAATAATGTCATAATTTGCTATTATAAAAAAATAGAAAATATTATAGTACCTATCCCTAAATAAATTAATATTCTATCTTAATAAGCTAATCCAAATGTAATATTTACATAATTACTTAATAAGAATTTTAATAATAATTATTAAAAATGATACGGTTGAATATAATATTTAAATTAAATAAAAAGCCCTAATAGTGGGAATTTTTTTAAGTGTATCCTTATTTTAAGTTTTAATAGCAGTAGACATATTTTGAACAAAATGAATTTAAAATGAGCTAACCTAACATTTTAGTTTTTATAATTATTAAAAATTAATTTTTCAATATCCATAATCAAGATTTAAAAAATATAATTAAGATCATAACTTATTTGATTAGTTTCATACATATTCAATTATACTGTAATTTAAATCAAAAGGGGGAGATATTAATGAAAAAAAGTGCAAATAATATGAAAAGTAAGGTTATGAATACAATAGCCACATTAGTAACGACCGCATTTGGATTAATTGCTGCTTTAGCATGGAATGATGCTATAAAGGCCATAATAGCAGAATTTTTCAAAACAGGGAATGGAGTTACAGGATTACTCATTTATGCAGTTTTAATAACAATAATTGCAGTAATTGCAACACTCCTGATTGCAAGAGCAATACCTACTGAACCTACAGTACAGAATGTAAGAATCGTAGAAGATACAACTGAAAAATAAACTATCTTTTTTTCTTTTAACTGTATTAAATTAAAATAATTCAATAACTATAAATGAACTTAATCACCATTTGACGGCCTTCTTCTTTGAGCCCGGTATTCATCTATCATTTTTAAGAGCTGTCTTTTCTCTTCTTTATTCTGTCTGGTTTTCACACGTGTTTTCCAGTTTTCAATCTCATCATCTAGAATATCTTTATCTATAACTGCAAATTCGTCAATCATCTCAAGATCAATCTTATTTGCATCCAGTACTGGTACCATATTCTTTTCAAATTCTTCTTCTGCAGGGTGTGACATTTTATCCACAAATATTGCCGCTTTTATACCCATGTTAATCAGCATTGAAGCGGTTTGTGAGCCCCCACCTTCAGAGCTTGATAAAAGGACCACGTCTCCCTTTTTAATAGTCCAGTAATTCACAGCCTCTTTGATTTTTTCACGGGTGAATGATTCTATGATCTTTACAGGGACTGCTTTTTCAGACAGCTCCATCACCCTTATCTCTTTCATGGAGCGCAGGTTCTCTTCAAGTTTTTCCCTAAGCGCCCTTTCTTGAGTATACTTCTCCTGAAGCCCTTTTATAAGGGATACTTTCGAAGATATCTCTTTTTTACGCAGGATATCTTTTGAATACTCATAATGTAATTTTTCTATTTTATCTTCAAGTTTGGAAGTCTTCTTTTTGTAATGCCTGACGTCCTTTTTAAGGAGCTTATTTTTCTTCTTTAAATAAGCCATCTGCCTTTCTTGAGACTTTATTTTTTGTTTAAGTTTCTTTGCAGATTCTTCAATAGCCCTGAGCTTTTCTTCATCTATAGATCCAATATTATTTTCCATTTCTTCAATCTGAACTTCCAGATCATCCTTACCTTCAGGAATTTTTAAAACATCGTCTATTGCAGAAGTAATTGGACGGTCCCTGATGACCATGCTTTTAACTTCATCCACTTCTTCAGGGGTTAAACCCAATTTTTCAGTACGCCTTTCAATCTGCTGGAGCTTTTTTTGATAATGCTTGTATGTTTTAATTGCAGCAGCCAGGGCATCCCTTTCATGGGCATTTGCAGGGTAATTATCAGACGATATTTCATTGAGGTAGCTGTCTACAAGTTCTGTCTTGGAGCTGACAGTGAATGTTTTGCTTGGAGAATAAATTTTAGAGTTAAGTGTTGATGCAAGCTTCCTAACATTTTTAGGGACTGGATAAACATCAGTAGCTATTAAAACAGTTTTTCCATGACCTATAATAAATTTTATTACTTCAGCTCTGGCCATTTCCTTGCAACTCTTTGTTGCAATTACATTTCCAGAGAGATCTAAAATAGCTATTCCCACAGTTAATCCTGGATCAAAACCTACAATAAGCCACTTTTGTCTTTCCTGTGATGATTTAGAATTTAAAAATAAGTTCGAGTTTTCAATTTCTTCTGTTTTATCTACGTTCTTATAAACCAGGGAATTTCCTCCTAAATACCTGTTTCACGCTTTAAATACAGATTATAAGATAAATACAATATTTTAAATATTGCTCTTTTGATTAATAATAGGGGTTAATACAATTTATATTTATTTATTAAAATTTGACTCTGTAGAAAACCATGAAAAAATTATAAATCCCGTATTTAAGCAAATTAATTCACAAAATAGAGACTAAAACCCCAAATATAATGATTTCTACAAAGATTATAATTTAGGAAAATTGAATGTGTTTATTTAGATCAAATTTTTATATGGCCATATACAGTCATTTTACTCAATTTACCACGAAATTTCATATTTAATTCTAATATATTAAATAAGACATTCCTATTAGTTTACAAAAGCAACTTTAATCCAACTAAAAAATTCTTCAATCAATGAAAAATTTACTTCGTTAAACCCACTCATACTTCAATATATAGCTAAATATAGTCTAATTTAATGAAATATGAATCTATATAACCTTTAAAATATCCTGAAACCCCACCTAATATTATCTAACTTTTTCTATTTACTAAAAAACGCATGATACTTATATACTTATGAACAATTCCTAATTCAGTGAAAAATTAAGTATCAGAACCAGGATTTAAAAAGCTGAACACTGCCATATTAATAAAATGGAGATATTAAATTGAATAATTTATTAAAGAAATTAGGATGGAATGCCTTTTTTGGTAAACATTTTAGGGAGTATGCAGGGTTATATGAACCAGCAAGGGTCTCAACTGCATATAAAAACGGTTATAAAGTGTATACTAAAGAGGAAGAGGTTCGCGCAAAAGTTTCGGGTAATTTACGCCAAAATGGAGAACTTCCCGCAGTAGGTGATTGGGTAGCCATATCAAAAGAGGAAATAGGTTCTGCTGTTATACAGGTAATTCTACCTCGAAAAAACAAATTTTCCAGGAAAGGAACGGGGAATGCTACCGAAGAACAGATAATTGTCACAAATATTGACACTGTTTTCATAGTTACCTCATTAAACAAAGATTTTAACTTAAGAAGGATAGAACGATACATTGCTATCGCCAATGAAAGCAAAATAGAGCCAGTAGTGGTTCTAAGTAAATCAGATCTTTGTGAAGATGTTGATAGTAAAATAAGAGACGTTCAAGAGATTTCACCTAATACAAATGTAGTTGCTATTAGTTCTATAGAAAATAAAGGCATAGATCAACTATCACCTTATCTTAAAGACGGTGAAACAGTGACACTTTTAGGATCTTCCGGTGTGGGTAAATCTACACTTATCAATATTCTTGAAGGTTATGAAAGACAAAATGTCGGTGAAATCAGGGAAAAAGACAGCAGAGGAAGACATGTCACAACTGAAAGAGAAATAATCCTTTTAGAAAACGGCGGTTTAATTATAGACAATCCCGGAATGAGGGAACTGCAGTTATGGGATGCTGGAAAAGGATTGATTGATCTTTTCAGTGATATTGTAGAACTTGAGATGCAGTGTAAATTTTCGGATTGCTTGCATGAAACCGAACCTGGATGTGCCGTAAGAAAAGCAATAAAAGACGGAACACTGTCAAATAAAAGATTAGAAAGTTACAGGAAATTACAAAGAGAAATGCAAGCTGTTGAAAGGAAAAAGAACCCTAAACTTGCAGAAAAAAAGAAATGGAAAAATATAAAAAAAATGGCCAAAGAGATTAAAAAAACCAGGAAATGAAAAGATTGTATTGAATATCCTATCTTTTCCTGCTCATTTTAGATTGGTCAAGTCACTACAAATCAGATATAGCGACCATGTGGCTAAATATAGTCGAGTTTAACGAAATTTTATTAAGAATTGTATATGATTATAATTTTATCCAATTCCAGTAAAAAATGAAAATCAGGAAAAAGAAATATAAATATCGTTATTTACAACTTTGAATATTTAAAATCATTTTTATAGCTTCTTCAATTCCATTTTTTCTTTCTTTAAGGAACCATAATCTTAAGGATGACTCTGAGCTCCAATTAACTTCACAACCCATCATATTTTTTCAAATCTCACCCTTCATCAATTCCATTGTAATTTCTGTTATCTTCTCAAGTTCAGAAACAGAAGTGCATTCTTCGCATGAATGGCAGCCATTCATAGCTGCTGCTAAAACAAGTCCATTTATGCCGTGCTGTTCTATGTTGTTGTTATCACTGCCGCCGAGTGTGGGGCATAGTTTGCAGGGAATGTCTAATTTTTCACATACATTTTGAAACCTTTTTATAACAGAGTGGTTTAACGGTGTTTCATATGCGCTTATGCGGAGTTCGTGTGCAACTTCCATTTTGGCCCCCTGTTCTTCAGTTATTTTAGAAAATATTTCTACGACTTCATCTAACAATCTAAAAGTCTCATCATGGGAGTAACTTCTTATTTCTCCTTTAACAGCACACAAATCCGGGACAATGTTTGGGGCACGTCCCCCTTGAATAAGTCCTATGTTGCATGTAGAGTTTTCATCAACCTTGCCTGTTTTTATTTGGGCAAGTGCCTTTGCAGCAACCATTATCGCATTAACATTTTCCTTGCACTTAAAATTGGAATGGGCCGACTTTCCCTTTACAATTATATCGAAGGTAAGGAGTGACGGCGCTTTATAAGCAGCTTCCCCAACTTCTCCAGATAAATCAAGGGTGTATGATTCTTTTGATTTTATCATAGAATAGTCAAAATACTTCGATCCAAGACCGTATACCTCTTCTGCAACGCAAAATAATACTTCTATAGGGCGGTGATTTATGTTCTCTTCTTTTATTGCTGTAACCGCTTCTATAATGGCAGATACTCCAGATAATGCGTCGCATCCCAAAATAGTGTCCCCATTTGATGTAATTGACCCATCATCGTGAAATACGGCTTTTTTTCCTTTGGCAGGTTCTACTGTATCCATGTGTGCACAAAAAAGCAAGGGTTCTAAAGATTCATCCCCCTGTAAAAATCCATATAAGTTCCCACTGTTTCCCCCAATATTTTCACCCACTAAATCTTCATGAAGGCTAAATCCTAATTTAATAAGCTTAGAACTTAAATAATCGCAAACAAGTCTTTCTGAAAGGGAGGGGCTGTAAATTGAAACTAAATCTGAAAATGTATCTAGTAATCGCTGTTTATCCAAAATTTTCACCTGTTACTTAAAAAATGTTTAAGTTTTTAAGTAAAATGTTACTGCAGTGAATTTAAATTTTTTCATTTGTTTATAAATTAAAATTAATAATTAATTTAAGCAGTTTAACCAATCATATATCTAATTTATGCCATTAAAAATCATAATAGAACACCCTAATATATAATAGTCTTCAGATACATGTGTCATTTAAGTAAAAATAAATTAAAACGTTTTAATTAAGCTATCAATATCAACTAGAACACCTCCATACATTAAATGTCAACTGAAGTGCATATAATATGTCATTTAAGTAAAAAAAGCAAGCTAAATCATTTTAATTAAGCTATAAATATCAACCAAAAATACATACCATTTAAATAAAAACAAACTAAATCATTTTAATAAAGTTATCAACATGAATTAAAGTACCGCACATTAAATATCGGATGACACGTTACGTTATTTAAATGAAAAAAAGTTAATTAAACCATCTATCAACTAAATCATCATATATAATATCAGCCAGAATACAGGCGATATGTCATTGAAAACAAGTCAATAAAATTAAATTATATGAACTAGAGCTTCCTATATTCATAGATTAAATCTTCTATTTTCCCTCCAGAATTCAGGTGTTTTATCAGTCTTTGAGCAGGGTTTTCTAAGGATTTTGCTCGCTTATACAATGGATTTAATAGTTTTTCCTCTTTGTTTCCCCTTTCTTTTAGACTTTCTGATGCCAAATCAAGAATTTTAATTAAAAGCTTTTTAAGTTCACTTTTTTCTACAAATTCTGGAAAATAAGATTTTGCAAAGATTTTCCGCAGCTCAGTTAAAGAATATGGCTTATTAAATAGGACTGTATCCTCATCTAAAATTTGATTTATTTCATCTACCTGATTTATAAGTCCCATGTGAAATGCATGGGCAGTCATTGTTTCATTAATTGGCTGACAACAAACTGATCTAAATTCTAGTGTGCCTCTAAAAGTTAAATCTACAAATTTAAAAGGCCTAAAATAATTAAAGTCTCCTTTATTTGGTTTAAAGGTTATTTCATGATATTTTCCATCTTCAAAGTATTCTCCATTTATTTTCTCTTTTTTGAAAAATTCAGTTACTACGGTAGGTTTGAAGTTAATGTACTTCCCTTCCTGTTTCGTACAGTATATGCTTGTACTGAGCAAATATTCAAGAAGTTCTCCAATACTTTGAGGTAGGGTATCGAACATTCCAATGTTTTTCTTATTATACCCATGCATACTGTCTTCCCACAGCATATCGCGGCTGCAGGCCAGTTCCATGTTTTCTCCGTTTAACACAGAGTTAGAAAAAAGAATAGCTTTTATTGGCTCAAGCTTGGAAAATGCACTTAAGGCAGGTATTAACTTATCAAAATTAACGTCTACATGGGTCTGTGATGCACTCGTAAACATACCAAATTCAGGCATGTCATGAAAGCTTATTTCATCCTCATACCTTTTATATAAACATAGATAATGATACAGCATTCTGTACCTCCCATTAGGCACAGGAAGACGTTTGTTGTATTTTCTATAAGGATTAATACCCAATCCAGTTAAAGTATGATTTCCTTTATTCAATATATCCTGAATAAATTTATAATATTCTTCAAACCGCTCTTTAACCGGGTATAAATTTTTTTCTTTTCCAAATGAGATTTCAAGGTTGTTATACGAACAATCAAAAGTATAAATGTCACCAGTCACCTGATCTTCAAGGGCACAGATTACATCATTTTCATCTCTGGCTTTTACTTTGAAATCGAAGTAGTTTTTAAATTTTACAGTTAATTCATGGACCAGTTTTAAATCCACTGCCGTTTTATTTAAGTTGATAATAGGTAATTCAAGTTCTACTCCCACAAAAACATCGTTTTTTAGTTTTGTAGGTTCAATAAACCGTTCGTACATTAACTTTTTAACTTCCTCTCTTTTCATTTTCCCACATATAGCATTTGTAACGCTTTTTCAATATCTGGGGCTTGCCATGTTTTTATGGCATAATGTGAATATTTCAAGGAGTTTCGAGGGCTCCGAAAAATCCCTCAAAATCCATTATTTTTAAACGTCAAACAAATTTAAATCCATCATTAGACTTGGTATACGTTTTATAATTCATTCTACAATTTAAAACTTAACAAAAACAGACCCGTCCTCTACTTCAACGTCATAACTGTTCAAATCACGCGACCCGCCGCCGGTAAGAATCTTCAAAAAGCCAGAGACGTCTTTAACGAGTTTTCCAGTTTTAACATCGTACTGGGAGCCGTGCACTGGACAGGTTACAATGCCGTTTTCAAACTTGCCAATAGGAAGATATCCGCCCATATGGGGACACACAGCATCCATAGCATAAAATTTTCCACCTAAATTTGCTAGAAGAAGATACCTGAACTTAACAGTGACCCCCCTCATAGTCCCCTCTGGAACATCTGAAACACTACATACTTTTTCCATTAAAGTCACCTTATTTAAATTAAAAAATATTTAATCAACCATTACATCATTTTATTTATATCATGGCTCAACTTCTGCAGTTTACCTGAAGATTTAGCCTCAACGTAAACTCGAAGCAGTGGCTCAAACCTGGAAGGACGTACAAGAACAAAAGAATCTTCTTCCTGCATTTTAATTCCTTCAGTGGTATCAATCTCACCTATGTCTTTTAAATTTTCTTCTAAATTCTCTAAAACCTTCTGCTTTTCATCATGTTCGCAGTCTACAGAAAAAACAGTTCTTGGATACTCTGGTATTTCATTAACTAGAGTAGAGAATGTTTTATTATGCTTGCAAACTATTTCTAACATTTTGACAGCAGCAAAAATTGCATCAAAGCATTCCTGGAACTGCGGAAATACATACATTCCAGAATCATCTCCACCGAATACTGCCTTATTTTTTATTATTTCATCTAAAACACAATCCATTGGTGCTTTTATGAGTTTACTGCCGTGATCTGATACTATTTCATCCAGAGACATTGAGGCTGTAACTGATGATACGATTGTTCCTTCCGGATTTTCAATTAAAGCTTCCCTTGCAAGTATTGCAAGTACAGTTTGGTCCCTTATTATATTTCCTTTTTCATCAATGAAAATTACTCTATCTCCGTCATTATCCATTGCAATTCCCATATCTGCGCCTACGGCATTTACAAGATTTGAAACCAGAGAGACACTTTCAGGAGTTGGTTCTGCAAATTTTTTAGTACTTACATTGGTGGGCCGGCATCCGAATAGTATGACATCACAGCCTAACCTGCTTAAAATCTCAGGTAAAAACTGTACCGCTGAACCATTTGCACAGTCTATAACCACTTTAGGTGCCCTGCTGCTTATAACCTTCTTTTCTGTATTTTTTAACACTGCATTTAAGTATTTATCAACATAATCATGCACATATGAAAGCTGGCCCACTTTATCCCATGATACCTTCTCAGCATGCCTTTGAGTTAATGGTATTTCATGATTGCTGAAGACTTTAATATCTATTTCTTCAGGGTTCATGTGGGAGGCAGTTACAGTAACAAAAACGTCTGTATCATATAGATCTGCACCATAGTGAACAGTAGGTATAGGTGCAACACCAAAATCAATTACATCGATCCCTGCTGCCAGTATACCTGCAGTTATGGACCGCTTGATCATTTGAGATGGATCATTTATATCACGTCCAACTATCACTTTTTTTCCAGATCTAACAAAATTTCCAATTATATTACCCAAATTTGATGCAAACTCATTGGTTATCTCAGAATTTACAACTCCCCTAATTTCATTTATATATAATGACATTTTAATCTCCAAAGAAATTTTATCCATATAATTCATTTAGATAATTTGAATGAGGGAGTTATTATCCTTAAATAAAGGACCCTCTAATTTTAAAAGAGTTTTTTTTGTTTTATGTAAATTATCTAGTAGACTATTTGGCCTCCAGCACATAATCTGAATCAATTATGGAATTCGGTACAATTTTCATATTATTAGTTATAGAACGTGAAGAGCGCACGATACTGTTTCTTCCAATTTCAACCAGGCTTCCAGTTACAACCCCATTTTCTACAACGGTGTTTTTATCAATCAAACATTTAGTATCTATTATACATCCATTTAAGAAAGAATTATCTTCAATTATGCTGTTTGGGAAAAGAACTGCCCCATCGATATTTACATCCTTTCCAATTGAGACATTATCTCCTATTACGCTTCCCCTGGATATTTTACATCCTTCCTCAATTGTACAGTTGTTTCCAATTACTACAGGACCCTCTATCCTGGCTTTTTCATCTATAAAAACATTTTCTCCAACCCAAATATTTCCTATTTTTCCAATACTCTCTTCCATTTTTGTTTTATAGAAGTTCTGATCTGTTTTCTGGTCTAAAATATCATAGGTAGCTTCAAGATATGTTTCAGGCCTGCCAATATCGTTCCAGTATCCATCGAATACGTACCCATATATTCCTGCATCCTGTTTTATTACTTCAGGAAAAATATCCTTTGAGAAATCAACTTCTTTTTCTTTATCATCAAAAAAATCGAATATCTCAGGCTCAAAAATGTAAATTCCAGTATTTGCAACGTTACTGAATGCCTCTTCTGGAGATGGTTTTTCAAGGTATTCAGTTATTTTATGGTCCCTATCCATTACTGCTATTCCAAAATGGGTGGGATCTTCAACTTCAGTTAGTACCATTGTTGCAACTGCCCCTTTTTCTTTATGGTACCTTACAACATCTTTAAAGTCAACATCAGTGAGCACATCCCCACTTACAACCATGAAAGTATCATCTATATACTTTTCTGCTTTTTTAACACTTCCTCCAGTTCCAAGAGGCCATTTTTCAACCGAATATCTTATATCCATACCAAACTCAGAACCGTCTTTAAAATATTTTTTAATATTTGTTGACATATAATTCAAAGTCATTATAATATCATTAAATCCAGATTTTTTCAACTTATTAACAGTATATTCTATAATAGGCTTATTTACCAACGGTATCATTGGTTTAGGCCTTATTAATGTTAGGGGTCGTAATCTTGTCCCTTTTCCGCCAGCCATCATTATTGTTCTTATAATATCACCCATTATTATTATTCTAGTTAAACACTTAAATAATTATCGTATTTCAAAATAAAAGGAAAATATAGTTTATTGTACAATAATAGCTTTTATAATCTCGTTTTTTGTTAAGCAAGTTTGATCATTATAAATCTTCATATTTTATTGAATTAACAATATTAAGAGCATAATAATACACATTTAGATAAAAAAAATATGTTAAATAATATTATTTACTTTTAAGCCTAAAATAAGTATAATATTAAAATTAAAATGATTTATAACATTTTTTAATAAACAATAATTTCTGGATAAATTATAATTAAGAGTAATAACTTAATTGATTAATGGCCAATTAATTCATCCATCATGATCTTTTCTGCAGCAGCAATAGTCTGATTATATGTATATTCATCCATAAGTGCAGATAAGAACTTGCTTTTTGCATATTCATCATATTTGAAGGCCACTCCTTCATAAATTGTATCCATAAGAATAAGCCCTTCTGGAGGCATGGGTGTAATAGCAGCAGTAGTTGATGGATCAAAAAATGTTTGAAGCTTTTCTATACTCAGTTCGCTATTTCCAACCAGAAAAAGGGTAGTTGCTATTTTTCGAACCATATTCCATAGAAAACTTTCCCCAATTACATCAATTATTAAAAGGTTATCATTTACATTTATTTCCACATTATCTACTTTCCTTACAGGATTTCTTTCACTTCTTTTTGAGAAATTAGAAAAATCGTGGTTGCCTTGAAAAATTTTAGATGCCTCTCTAATTTTATCTAAGTTAAGATCATCATTATTTACAATAGTATACCTGTAATGTCTGTATTTTGCAAACCTTGGCTTAAATCCAAAACGTACTCCTGCTTTGGCTAAAATTCGTATGTCTTTAGGTAAAAAATCATTGATCTGGTTTATTATGACATCTTCCTCAGTTCTAAATGAAACTACATTACCCAGGGCGTGGACTCCCCTATCAGTTCTACCAGCTATTGCATATCCTGAATCTTTTAGATTATCTATTAAATTAGCATTCTTTAAAGCATCTATAAGTTCGCCCTCTACTGTTTTAAAATCAGGCTGTCTTTGAAATCCATGAAAGTCGGTTCCTATATACGCTACTTTTAAAGCTACTTTCCTCATTGTTTCACCTAGATAACGTTCTATTTAATTTAATATATGTATCAAGATACAACAAAAAATTATTCTCATAATCAGTTATATTTATCCAATAAAAATTGATCTTGTAATTAGACAGAATTATTGAAAAGAATAGATCATGATTTTGTCTTTATTTAAAAATTGTATTTACTTATAATTAATACAAACCTTATGATATCCCCTATATCTATTCTATAAAATAGAAAATCACTTAATTTAAAAAGCAATTTAAGAACATTAGAAATTTAATGCTATTAAAATAAGTAAAAAAAATTAATTAAGGATATTTACGAATTCCAACACGTGGTGGGAATGAAAAACAGATATTTGGATATTTTCTTTTTTCTTCTTGCCCTATCTTTTCGATTATTTCATCTTCAAGGTCTTTAGTCTTAGTTGTATCTACAGAAAACACATTATCTTTAAATGAAGCTTTAATGTCTTCTTCCCCAAGCTTAATATCAAATTTAACTTCTTTTTTATCGTCTATATTTTCCAAAATATCATTTAAAATATCATCAGATAATTTAAGAAATTTACCCTCATCAGGAGTATATGTATTATTTTCCGTTTCGATCTTTTCAATTAAAAATGGAGCACAGCCTTCACTTCTTACACCCTTACGGTTAGTCCAGAACAAACCCATTAATAATTTCCTTTTAGAATCCATATTTCCAGTTATTTCCACAGATTTCATATTAATCCCCCTTTAAGTTAATTCCATACTCCACCTAATCCATCAATTATTAAAATATAATATCTCTGCTTATTATTTGTGATAATAAATTTATAAAATTTACTACAATTTAGATAGTATAAATCTGCATAATAAAAAAATTAAATTAAATAACTGATATTACTTTAATGTCAATATTTACATGGATAAATACTAATTTATTTTTACCATTACATCTCATGCCTCCGTACAAAAAAATCTAAATACTTAATGAAACAAACAGAGTCATTGTAAAAAATATAGAGGTATGAACGAAATGGGACTATTTAAAAACCAAAGTACTCATAAAAATAAAAAAGATGAAAATAGATATAAAGACATCATAGAAGAAGTTAATCATTGCAAATCTGATGATTTAGAGTCTCTACTTCAAAAAATAGAGTCTGAAATTGAAAAAAGCGATAAAAAAGATAAAAAGCTTTTATCTGCAAAAACTATGGTAACAAGTAGAATTGCAGTCAGAAATAGTTCAAAATAAATTGTAATTTTTGTAAACAAGGGTAAAATTAACTCCCTTGGCCTCTTAAGAGGCAAATTTTCAATAATAAATTTAATCATAATTTATATATTGTTTATTTAGATATCAAGGCTATTTTAAAAGTATATATTAGATCATTATTATTATCTTCTAAAAACATTATAAACTACAATATATCATATTTTTATTTAAACATGTAAAGAGGAGTAATATGTTAATAATTCCTGCCGTGGATATTAAAGATGGAAAATGTGTTCAATTAGTTCAAGGGAAGCCTGGAACTGAACAGGTAGTCATTGAAAACCCTGCTGAAGTTGCGAAGGAATGGGAAAAAAAAGGCGCCAGTATTTTGCACATTATTAATTTAGATGGTGCCTTCGGAGATAAAGAAAAGAATGTCGATGTAATAAAAGAGATCATAAATGCAGTCTCAATTCCAGTTCAGCTCGGAGGAGGTATAAGGACAAAAGAAGATGCTGCGGAATTACTTAAAATGGGTGTGGATAAAGTCATTTTAGGTACTATGGCAATAGAAAATCCCGAAAACGTTGCAGAACTTTCTGGTGAATTTGGTAGTGAGAGAATAATAATTGCCCTGGACAGTAAAGATTCCAAAGTTGTGGTAAAAGGCTGGACCGAAAAAACCGAAAAAAGTGCACCTGAATTTGCAAAAATATTTGAAAAACAGGGAGCCGGAGGTATTTTATTTACTAATGTAGACTATGAAGGTCTTCTTAATGGATTTGACACTGCCCCATTAATTGAATTGTTAGATGCAGTGAATATACCCATTATTTACTCAGGAGGAGTTACTTCAATAGATGATATCAAAAAACTGAGCCTTACAGATGCATATGGTGTGGTAATAGGTTCTGCATTGTATAAAGGAAAAATTGACTTTAAAGAAGCTCTATTGACCTCAAAATCCTGAATTTGAAAGGCCATTGATATTCTATAAAAAAAATAGAATATCGTGGCGTCAAAACTTTAGTTTTTACAGCCTTAAAAAATTCCATGAAATGGAATTTTTGTGGCGTCGAAATTATAAATTTCGACAGCCCTCGAAACTGTCGTCTAGGGATGTTAAAAAATGAAATTTTTTGAATGCCATCAAATCTCTGATTTTTTAAATTCTTTGAATTGCCAATGATATAATGTGTACAAAAATATAACACAGAATATAGCATGTATTAACTTAAAATACTGATCTATCTAAGCATAATATATTCAAAAATTATCAATTAAGTTAACAGAGCTTTTATGTAGGATACAGTATAGCACTAACCAAATAATGAATTTAAATAAATTAATTTTTATGAAGTAAATCCACGCTTTATAATCTCATTTTCAACATTATAAACAGTTTTTCGTATTTTAAGCACCTGATCCGGATTTGTAGAAATACTGCTTATTCCGAACTTAATGAGTTTTTTAACAATTTCAGGGTCTCCTCCAGCATGTCCAGACACGCTGCTTTCTATACCATATCTATTGCATTTTGCAATTACCATTTTTACCATTTTCAAAACAGCAGGATGCATGATATTGAAGAGTTTGGCAACTTTAACACTTCTCCTATCAACAGCCAGTGAGCACATAGCCAGATCACTCATACCAAGAGACATAAAATCAATTCCTTCCTTTAAAAACTCATCAAATGTAAAAACCACCGATGGTGTTTCAACAGAGACCCCCACATCAATATCTTTATGCGGCCTTAATTTAACGTCTTTTAAAATTTTCTTTGATAAAATATACTCACTAATATCTCTCACAAATGGAATTTTAAGCCCTATATTATCATAACCATCATCTAAAAGATATTTAATTGCCTGAAATTCAGCCATTAATATATCTACCCTATTTAAATCTTTTTGTATGCCTCTAAGACCTAAAAGAGGATTTTTTTCATAAGGTTCCGCTTCTCCACCCCTTAACCGTTTCAATTCATCAGTGGGTATGTCAAATGTTCTAAACCACACCGGTTTTGGATAGAATGCATCTGCAATTTTTCTCACTCCGCTGACAATAACATCTACCAATTCTCCATCCTCTAAAAGTTTATAGGGGTGTTTTAGTGTCCGTACCATCATATTTTCAATCCTTATGGAACCGACACCGTCTGAATAAAGTGCAGCACTTTCTGCAATCTCAGGGACATTTAAATTAACTTTAATTTTTGTTGCAGGATTATAGATATCAAAAAGTTCTTCTTCACCTTCAATTTCCATAAAACCCCCATAAACATTTCCAGTTTTACCATCAACAGTTACTATCATCCCATTTTCAAGAATTTCAGTTGCATTTCCAGTTCCAACGATACATGGAACCCTCATTTCCCTAAGTACAATCGCAACGTGGCTGGTAATTCCCCCATAATCCGTTATAACTCCACCAGCCTTTTGAAGATGTTGGAGCATGTCTCTTGAAGCTTTTGAAACCACTACAATTTCACCTTCTTTGATCTGTAAAATATCACGGTCAGTTTCAATTTTTCGTACTTTCCCAACTCCAACATAGGAACTTGTACCTATTCCTTTCAATAGTTTCATATTAAAAGATATATCTTTATTACACAAATATATTTACATTATATAAAGAATTAGGAACCAATATAGGAAGCATAATTTATTTAATGTTAATTCATATCATAATTTATTTAAAGAAAAACAAGGTGAAGAAATGAAAACAGTGATGGCAACAGGGACATTTGATATAATTCATCCAGGACACGGATATTATCTTGAAGAGGCAAAAAAACTAGGAGGGGATGATGCAAAGCTTGTAGTAGTTATTGCAAGGGATTCTACTGTAAGGGCAAGGAAAAGAGTGCCTGTTGTGGGTGAAAATCAAAGGTTAGAAGTTGTTAAAATGTTAAAACCTGTTGATGAAGCTTATTTAGGCCATACTAGCGATATGTTCAAAATTGTTGAAGAAATAAAACCAGATATAATTGTTATAGGTCCTGATCAGGATTTTGATCTTCGAAAACTTAAAGAACAGCTCAAAGAAAGGAATATCAATGTAGACGTTGTAAAAGTTACAAGCTATAAAAAATCTCCACTCGACAGTTCATGCAAAATAATTAAAAAGATCAAAGAAATGGAATTTGACGAAAAAATTTTTAAAAACGGACCATGAATCAACTTAATATTAATTAAATGATTATTTTAATTTTAAATTCATTAAACAGTTGTAATTAGAATTATTTTAAAAAAAAACATATGCTTTGCCTAGAAAGGCAATTCCGCATATGTACCGTAATATGTTGCTGTTGCAGTATTCCAATTATTGATAACACCGAAAGTGTTCTTGGAACTGGTTCCATCTGCATTGTACCATTTACCGTTCACCCATACTTGAGCGATGACGTGTCCGTACCAGGTACCACTTGTAAATTGAGCTTTAACATGCTCATATCGTGCAGGAATTCCTGCAGCCCTTTCAAGAGATATTAACAAGTGTGCGGTATCCACACAATTTCCGGTTTTGGCATTCAATGTACCTACCGCCCCATATTTGGTGTTATAATAGAAGGAATAACCTATATTGTCCCTTACCCAGTTGAAAATTGCTACCGCTTTATCGTAGGTAGAAGATTTACCGCTTGTTATTGATTTTGCCAGTGTTTGAATCTGTGAATTAGTCACCTGACAGTTTTTTGTTTCCTTAAGATACTGCTGTAAATCAGATGGTATAGGCACTGTTGAAACTGCACTCCAAGGACTTACTGAAACATAATTTGGTAAAGCCTTGTTTGTACTGTCATATGCCAGTATCTTTGAATACATGTAAATCAAAGATTGATATCCAATTTCACCAAGAGTAGTTGTTGCATGGTTTGGTAAAACCCCATTTGCATCTATGAATGCTTTGACCCTATTTGCAAGATCCACATAATTGGCTTTAGTTATGTTTCCACTTTTAATGCTTTCACTTGGTGTTGCTGCTGCATTTACTGTTTTAAGTGATATCTGAGCATTTGATCCATCATTTACTTCGATTGTACCTATAAGTAACAAACGTAAGAAGTCTGTCATTTTAACCTGTACTGAACCAACTGTTACATAATTCGGCAAATCATGATTGGATTCTATATAAGATTTGACGCTTGTTGCCGCACTTTTGATCTGGTCTAATGTAAATACCTGTGTGGTTTGAATATCACTATCTGATGGTGGTGAAACCTTAACACCAGGATCCATTGAAACATAGCTTGGTAAAGCCTTGTTTGTGTTGTAGTAGTTCAATATTTTAGAGAACATGTACACTAACTGTTCATACTGAACTTTTCCAAGGCCAGTTGTTGCATAGTTTGGTGCAAGACCGTTTGAATCTATGAAAGAATTGATTCTCTGTGCAATATCCATGTAGCTTGTTTTGTTTATATTTCCTTTAGTAAATGATCCTGTTGAATTTTGAGGATTATTTACTGTCTTAAGTGTTATTGGTGTTGTTATTTTGCTGTTTATCTGGAGTAACCCTTTAACCATTAGTTTCAAAAATGCAGGCATTGTAACCTGGGCGGTACCAATTGTTACATAATTCGGCAGTTTGTGATTAGTTTCAATGTATGCCTTTACTTTCGCTGCAGCACTTTGAATGTCACTTGTATTGAAGCTCGGTGGAGCTATGAAATCTTTACTGATTAATCCATATCTGTAAAGTGCATATCCCGATGCCCCATTACTTAATGCTGATTTAATGTCTGCATTCAATTCACCAGCACTTAATGGTGTTGTATCATAGTCTGAAATATAAGACTGAAGTCCCACAATTACTGGCTTTCCACCTGCATTATTAACTATGTATTTTGTTGCCGTTCCAATCCACGTGGTGTTTTGACCGTAATTTCCTTTATAGATCATTGGAACAAGGAAATCAAGATATTTGGAAAGTTGTGTATAGTTCTGTCCATAAGTGTTTGCATTTGTTGTTCCTTCAGGCATTACTGTTGCTGAAACAGCTGCTTTAGGTTTTATCGATTTAACGGCGTTATAGACTTTTTGAACGAATGATGTTATTGTTTTGGTTCCACTTGTACCTGCGGTGTTGCTTCCTACTCCCGAATACCTTACGTAATCCAGAAAGATACCATCTACGCTGTAATTGGTTACGATCTTTTTAATTGCATTCAACAAGGTTGTTTGCTGAGTAGTATTTGCTGGATTAATCCATTTACCATTTGCATCCTGGAAACAGGTGATCCATGCATGAATTCTTATTCCAGAATTCTTGAATTTTGTTATAATACCCGATAACACGCTGGAATAAGTTGGTGCTGAGATTAAATTTGCTTTTACGAATATATCTGTAATATTTGCTTTTTTTAGTTCACTTACAGTAATGTTTCCTGCATCTTCGGCTCTAAGCCAGATGCCGTGAACATTGGTGTAAGTGGTTCCTGCTGCTGCCTGCAAATTTTCTATTTGCGGATTAGAAAATCCTTGATTTTCTAAAGCTTGCAAATTTTCTATTTGCGGATTAGAAAATCCTTGATTTTCAGTAGCTAGTTGTTGAATAGTTGTATTGTTTGCTGAATTTGTTGGAGATGTATTTACTGAATTTTGATCGTTAGTCTCTGCAGTTTGTACTGCGTTTTGTGTATTTGTTAATGCATTTATTGAATTTTGGCTGTTTGAACTTATATTCGATGTAGAATTTGTAGTGTTTTGAGCCTGTAGAGTTTGTGTTGTACTGTTTCCTGTATTTCCTGTTAATGAAGTACTTTGAACCCTATTTTGGATCCCTGTTTGGTTATTTTTAACAGTTTCAACTGGGTTTTGATTAACTGTTGTGTTATTATTTAAAGCGGAATCTGCAGTAGTTTCCGCTGATTGCTGATTATCTGCAGTGGCATACGAACTACCAATGGTAGACATAGCCATGATGCAGATAATTAACATTACAAGCAACGAGTGTCGCTTGATAATACCGCCCCCTATTGTTTCCAAATTGTAAATAAACCATTGAGGTTATTCATTTACAAAGGGAGATAGGGAAATATAATATTTAAAGCTTTGGATTTTAAATTGAAAAAAAGGCATTCAAAACGCTCTTTTTAGAGTTTAAAACATTTTAAGAGCTTATTTAAAATACAGATCAGAGGAAATTATAATGGGTTTATACTTTTATAAATTAAAAGTTCATTGGTAGGTATTTAAAGTTAAAAATCATTTTAAACAAATTTATAAAATCCTATTATCATTTTTAAGGGATTATTGAGCTTTTTAAGTAGGCATATCTAACTAAGTAATGTAAACAGATATTTTAAGTGTGCAATGTTTTTTAAAAACAAATTTAATTAATCAGCACCGCACGTGTATATCTAATTTACTATTACCATAAATCAGGTGTCTTAAACAATTATTATACCTGAAAAAGAATACTAATTTAATTAATACATAATTCTAATCATAATACTAACCCAATAATAATACTACAATCCTATTAAAAGCAAAATTTACATTAATTGCCATATTTAGATATAATAATAAAATAAAAGTTATTATTTGCTTCCCATTAATTTTAGCATAATTTTTGCTAATTTTATATGAATATAATGACAGTAAAACTAGTAAAAATATTAAAAATCTGTTAATTATCATGTTAAAATATTTACTGATAGGGTGCCAGTTGATTTAAGTTGAATTTATTTAAAAAATTCCAATTTATTTAATCAACAATTTACGTCCACTTATATGTAAAATGTATTCCCCTAAAAGAATTTAAATCTGTTAATTAGTTTAAAAATAAGATAAAAAAAACTCAAACATATGATGTTTGAGTTTTTAAATATATTTAAAATGGTAAGTTACTGTAAATACCTTTGATATGTGCTGCATTCCAGTTTCTTGCAACTCCAAATGAATTACGGTTACTGGTTGGGTCAGCTGTGTACCATCTACCGTTAGCTTTAATTTGAGCCCATACATGACCATACCAGTGTCCACTTCTAAAGTGAGCTTTAGCAGCCACGTACCTTGCATGTAATCCAGATGACCTTGCAAGTGCAACGACTAAATGTGCCTGATCAGCACAGTTACCTGTTCTATATTTTAATGCACCATTTGCCCCATATCTAGTATTATAATAGAATTTGTAGCTTAAATGGTTCCTTACCCAATTAAATACTTTAGCCCCTTTCTGGTACTGTGAATGTGTACCTCTTGAAAGTGAATGAGCTAATGATTTTATGCTTGCACTGTTTGCACTTGAATGTCTATGATATCTATGAGTTTTACTGTGGTGCCTGTAGGTATGATGTCTTTTATATTTGTGAACCTTACCGTGGTATCTGTACCATTTACCATGATATCTGTACCATTTGTGGGCATATCTTACCTTCTTTTTATGCCCATATGCATACATAGGTTTTTCCCCTGCATACTTAGGAACTGATTTTGTTACTGTATTATTTTTTGCCTTCACTGAATTTTTACTGGATGAAGTCACTGTTTTATTTTTGTTCACAAATTGTGTAATATTGTTTGTAGTGTTAGCAGTCTTTTTAACTGTTTTAGACTTTTTAACGACCTTTTTTTGCGTTTTGATCGGTTTTTTTAGAATATTTATATATTTATCATGTAAATTTATATCTTTTTGCACAGTATGGTGATTACCAGTCTGTGTTGTAGCAGTTCCAATATTTGCTGCGCTTACGCCAGCAATACCAATTAGCGACATACTTGCCACTAATAAAACTGCAAATAACAGTTTCCTCGTAATTCTACCGCCTCCAATTACCCATCATGCAAAAAATCCATTAGAGTTTTTCTCAGGGTTGCCACTAGTTTGACTTCATACCTTATAAACGTTTTGGTAAAAAAGTTTAAACAAACCATTCTTAAAAGCCCAATTTTGATTTAAACCATTCTAAATGGTTTTCATAAAATCAATGAAAGATCATGCATTTAAGTTCAAGCTCGATCACATTCAAAATACACCCTAAGTGAAATTAGAAAGAAAATTAAACTAATGAAATATTAATGCCATGTAACTGGCATATATGTACCAAATAGAATAAATTAATTATATTATTTAGAACACACCATTATGACCATTATCTTAAGCAATTAAATCATTATAAGACGAGAATATACTCCCCAAATTGCCATTTAATTGCCACAATTTATTATCAGAATATTTTAGATTTTTTATATGTAATAACTAATTATATTAAAAACTTAATTATTTGACTAAATATTAAAATTAAAGTTTATAGAAATTTAACACTTTACCCAAATACAATTGGAAATATGACATAATTTAAGGAAAGTTAATAAAATATACCAAATATGGTTTTAAACCATTAATGTATATTGTTAATAATAAAAAAGCATTTTATAGTATTAAATATTTGGTAAATTTAAACTCATGTTAATTTTGTATTTAAAGATTTAAAGCATTAAAAATTTTTTGTTCAAAAATACAACGTATTTTTTCAACATTTAAAAATCTTTGATTTTTTATGTTCAAAAATACAACGTATTTTTTCAACATTTAAAAAGAAAATTAAACAAAAATAAACACTATCTAAAACAAAAATGCCCAAAAACTTTCAAATCTATGATCTGAAAGTTTTTGAGTGGACTTAGAAAGGCAGCTCCGAATAGGTGCCTTCTATTGTCGATTTATTTTTGTCCCAGTTATTTATTTCACCAAGTGAATTTCTGATGCTTATTCCATCTGCATCATACCATTTACCATTTATATATAACTGCGCCCAGACGTGCCCATATATAGTACCACTTGAAAACTTACAATAACCGTGTACGTATCTTGCTGGAATTCCCGCTGCTCTTGCCAGTGCTATCATAAGATGCGAAGTGTCGACACAATTTCCTGTCTTTGCATTTAATGTGCCTACTGCCCCGTATCTGGTATTGTAGTAAAAGGAATAGCCCAAGTTATCCCTTACCCAGTTAAAGATCTTTTCGCCTCTATCATAGGTCGAAGTTATACCTTTTGTAAGTGATGATGCAAGTGATTTAATTTTAGGGTCGTTTGATTGACAATTATTGGTTGGTTGCAGGTATTTCTGCATTTCGGATGGTAAATCGTTCCATATCCATGGAGTCATTGTTACATATACAGGTAAATATTTGTTTGT
Source organism: Methanobacterium sp. (assembly GCF_038562635.1). Taxonomy (NCBI): domain Archaea; kingdom Methanobacteriati; phylum Methanobacteriota; class Methanobacteria; order Methanobacteriales; family Methanobacteriaceae; genus Methanobacterium; species Methanobacterium sp. The sequence goes on from NZ_JBCFBO010000002.1 coordinate 273,711, forward strand.
CTTGTAAAAGTTCAATATCTTTGAATACATGTAAATGGCAGATTCATACTGTATCTTTCCCAAAGAACTTGTTGCATAATTTGGTGCAATACCATTTGTTTCAATAAAGGACTTGATATTCTGTGCAATCTTTAGATATCCTGCTTTATTTATTATCCCATCTATTGTATCTCCAGTAGACTTTACTGGTGAACTAGTACTTTTCAGTGTTATGGGTGTCTTTGTTCCGCTGTTTAATTGTAAAAGACTTGCAGTCATTAATCTTAACATATCAGGCATTTTAACCTGAGTTGTACCAATTGTCACATAATTTGGAAGGACATGATTGGTTTCAATATATGCTTTGACTCTGGCTGCAGCATCTTGAATTTGGTCCATTGTGAACTTAATCTGAGTGCCAGTACTGTTTTGACTTGTATATAATTTACTATCTATTAGCCCGTACCTAAACAATGCGTATCCTGATGCTCCATTATCCCCAGCTGCTTTAATGTCGCCCTGTAATTCGCTCGCTGGTATTACTTTTACATTTTTATCTGAACGGTACGTCTGAAGGCCAGCTATAACCGGTGTTCCGTTAGCCTGACTAACTATATATTTCACAGTTGAGCCTATCCAGTTTGTACCACTTTTTCCATTACTACTAGTACCTGTTGAACTGTTGTATCCATAGTTGCCTTTATAAAGCATTGGAACCATGAAATCAAGGTATTTTGCAAGTTGAGTATAGTTCTGCCCATAATAATATGCGTTCATTTTTCCTTCAGGCATTAACTCTGCCGAAACTGCTACTTTCGGTTTAATCGATTTTACAGTTTTATACACTTTTTGAACGAAAGATGTTATTGCTGCGGTTGAACCTGAACTTTTATAGGCATTACCTGGATATCTAATATAGTCGAGATTGATTCCGTCTATATTATAATTTTTAACTATTTTTGAAATTGAAGAGATCAATGAATCTATTTTAGATGTGTTGTATCCATATTTTGTTTGATATTTGTACGTGTATTTGTACTTATAGTAATATTTCCATTTATATTTCCATTTACCATTGTATTTGTACCAAGATTTGTACCAAACCTTGTATTTAATTTTTTTATCAGGAACTTTTACTTTATAACTGTATTTTCCCTGAGGATCGATCCAATTACCATTTGCATCCTTAAAGCATGTTATCCATGCATGAACCCTAAAACTTGTGCCTTTAAGCTTGTTTAAAAGAGCTGTTAACACGTTTTTATACGAAGGAGCAGATAATAAGTTCGATTTGATGAATATATCTGTAATTCCTGCTTTTTTAATTTCACTTATATTCAATTTGTTCACATCTTCGGCTTTTAGCCATATCCCGCGAACATTTTTATATAATTCAGCTCCTGCGGCGTCAGTAGAATTTTGAACGTTTGTTATATTACTGTTATTTGTTTTCATTCTGCTATCGCTTGAATTCGATGCATTTTTTAGTAAGCTTTGGTTTTGTACTGTGTTATTAACAGATGCTGTTTTATTTACAGATTCTGTTGTATTTTGAATAGTCAAATTATTTGAAGTATTATTTGTTATATTTTCTTGAATTAAACTGGTGTTTAGGTAATTATCTGTAATCTGCGAATATTCTGTGGCGGCATATATATTAGTTACATTAAACAGCGCTGCAACAAAAAGGAGCAACACTGTAAGCAACAAAAGTCGCTTCATTTTATATTGCCTCCCAGTTTTTTCCAGATGTCAGATCAACACCGATTTGGAGTTATTGACAATTAAAAAGTTGTTGCTTTGAACATATAAAACTTTTGATTTAAAATTTCAAGCGGTATGCTCCTAGTACTTATTTTTAAATTTAAAGCGCTCTAAAAAGGAATCAAAATCACATTTTATATTAATAATAACTTGATTTTACAAGTAACAACTAAAAATTTGTGCAGAATTAAATTAAAAACAATTGAATTAGTAAAATATTACTTTGATATAATTAATAATTATTTATTTAAAATAGATACCAAAATAGCAGGTCTAAATAAAAAATAAATACCCTTTAAATCCTAAAAAATGAATTTAAAGAGATTTTAACTAATTTATTACATTAACCTTTTTATTTTCTGAATTTAAGCAGCTTCAAGTCCAGGCAGGTACATAAGAGCATCCAAACCCATATCTAAACAGTACAAAACCAGATGCCCCTCCAGCATTTGCAGAATTTACATCCTGTTGTAATGCATTTAAACTCAACGATTTAAGATTACAATCAGAACAGTATGTTGTCAAACCTGCATATACTGGTTTTCCTTTTGCATTGCTTACGATATATTTTATTTTATCAGTTATCCATGCATTATTTGCGTTATAGTTCCCCTGATAAGTCATTGGAACTAGAAAATCAACGTAATCTGCAAATCTTCCGTAGTCCTGACCATAATAATATGCATTTTTTGTTCCTTCAGGCATTACTGCTGCTGAAAGCTCTTTAGTTACCACACTTCTGACACTTTTAACGAATGCTGTTACTGTATTTACTGCTGCATTTACTCCACCAGGCTGCTGATATGCTGCATTACCATATTTAGCAACTCCCGAATATCTTACATAGTCCAGGTGAATTCCACAAACAGCATAATTATCGTTGATATTTTTAATTGCAGCTATTAATTTTTTATTGTAAGAAGTATCATAGCCTGTTTTTGTCACATATTTGTAAACGGGCTTATATATCCAACCTTTTCTGTATTTAGTTACATATTTCCATGTGTATTTCCATTTATAGTGCCATTTACCGCGGTATATATACCATGATTTATACCATACCTTCTTTTTAACTTTGTATTTAGATTTAATACCCCAATACTTCGTTTTTTTTACTAAAACCTTAACCTTTTTACTGTAGTATCCTGAAGGATTTACAAAAGAGCCCCCATAATTAAAACAAACGATCCATGCATGGACTTTTATTCCATACTTACTTAACTGACTTATAGCATTATTTAATTCACTGTAATGATATTTCCCACTAATGTCCCTTGTACAAACAAATACATCCGTAATTCCATTTTTTTTAAGAGCAGCTGCTGAATTTGAATTTAACTTCGCGGCTGATGACGAAAACATCCAATAGCCCTTCATTGAACTTGTTGATTGTTTAGTCACTTTAGACATATTAGTTGACGTAGTGTTGCTGGAACTGTTTAATGTTGAATTGGACGTGTCATTTATTGCAGCAGAATCAGTAGCGTTAACAGCACTCAAACCAATCAATACAATGCCAAATATCAATACTACAAGCAACAGGCGTTGCTTAATCTTACCCCCTCCTTATCCAAAGATAACTTAACCTATGGAAATTTTAAGCATGTACAATGTATTTAAATCATAAATATATAAATATTATGTTTTTAATTTATAAAAAAAAGGTTTATAATGATAATATAAAGATATAAAACCCTATTAGGATTAATTATATAAATTTATAAGGTACAAATTTTGATAATAGCACCATATACATACTTTCAGCCATTTATTTATGCATTAGATCATTTATGTGCTTTAAAACAAAATCAGTCTTTAACCAGGAGCACATATAAAAAAATATGAAAGTCCATTTTTATTGAAGTAGTTCATTAGACTAGATAGTACCCTCCCTTATTTTAATCCTAATCCTTATATCTGATTACAGATATAGTAATTAGTTATGGAAATAGAGAATCTGAAAAAAGCCGTTGAAATTATACAAAACTCTGAAGAATTAGCTGCATTTATTCCAGAGGTACGAAGTAATATTGTAATGGCAAAAGAGAACGCAAAAGATGTAAATGACGTGGCAGGAATTCCAGGAAGAATAACAATAGTACATGGTAAACCAAAAGCTTTCGTGGAACCCGAATTCGGAGTATCTTCACACATGGCCAGATTAGTATTAAGCATGATGAAACATGATTCTTCAAAAAGAAGTGCCATGAATATTAAATATAGCCCCAAAATAATTGAAATATGTGAAAAATTAGGGCTTAAAGTCTCATTTTATGATAGAAATGATGAACCTGAAAACGTGAGGCAAGTAGAAGGTGGTACTATCCCATGGGGTGTTGAGACTGCCATTAAAAGAATTGGAGATATTCCAGACATTATATATCACAAAGGCGCTTGGGGAAAAGAACCTTCAATTACTTTAATTGGTACCAGTGCAGTAGATGTTGCCAAAATGTCAGTGTGCATCGCGAGAATTTTCAATACTAAAGAAGGTTATAAAGTAATTTTTACTCCTCCTGCCGAAAAATCAGATTCAAAAAGTTCAGATACATCATGTATATTCTGTGCAATGGCAAAAGGTGATCCAGAAGTTTCAAAACATGTGCTTTACAATGATGGAGAAGATATGGTAGTTTTAAATATAGCTCCTTATACAACAGGACATCTCCTTGTTATTCCAACAAAACATTACACTGATTTGAATGAATTAAATCCAGAATCTCTTAAAAATTTATTTAACACTGTAAAAAAAGCAGGAACGCTTATGAAAGAAGTTATACATCCAGATGGGATAAATATAGGGATTAACCTTGGTGAAGCAGCAGGACAACGCATACAACATATCCATGTCCACCTTGTACCCCGGTTTAAATTTGAGTCCAGTTTTATAGGGACAACTGCAAATACTAGAGTTATTAGAGAAAGTCTGGATGAAACCTATATTAGATACATGGAAAAAATTGATAAATTAACCAATGTTTAAACAATACAGTTAATGTAAATCTTTAATTGCATATATTCATTAAAGTGAGTTTTTGATGAAGCATTTTAGAAAAAAGGTTTATGTGAACGAATAAAGTAAAGTAATTATACTATAAAATTCTGAAAGTATTAAGGTGAATCCCTGAATATTTAAAATCAAAGAATTGATCAATATTACGCCAAATTAAAATCTTAAAAAGGAATTTATGGCATGAAAATTAAGGTTGAGGGAAAATAATGAAGTATAAAATGTATGATGAAATTATAGAACAGCCGAGATCCCTGAAAGATACTTTAAGTGAAGAAAAATCACATATGAAAGAGATTGCAGAAAAGTTTGAAGAATTTGATAAAGTATATCTTTTAGGGTGCGGTAGTTCACTTTCAACATGCTACTCTGCAAAAAGCGCGCTTGATTTCATATCAGATAAAAATATAGAAGTTTACACAGGATATGAATTCTTTTACAATAAGAAAATTGAAAATGATAATGCTGGAGCTCTTTTAACTTCCCAATCAGGAGAAACTGCAGATACTGTCGCTGCTCTTAGGAGGTCACAGCAAAAAGACATTTACACGGTAGCAATAACCAATGAAAGCCAGTGCACAATGATTAAAGAAGCTGATGACACTGTGATTACAAGAGGTGGGCGAGAGAGTGCAATACTTGGAACTAAAACTTATGTAACTCAACTTATGAGCCTGTATGAAATTCTATTCAGCATGAATGATTTCAAAGATGATGATGCCCATAAAATAAAAAAAGAAGTTTTAGGAAATATCGAAAAACTTCCATCTGCAACTGAAGACCTGATTAGAAAAACAGAAAATGACGGCAAAGAGACTGCTCTAAAATTTAAAGATGATGACATATTCTACTGCATGGGAAGCGGGCCGAATTATGGGCTTGCATACAAGCTTGCAATGACCATGTTCATGGAAGGAGCTTTAAAACATGCGTGCCCTCTATATTCTGGAGAATTTAGACATGGATTAATTGAACGTGCTGAAAAAGATGTTCCAATCGTGTTTTTAAATGCAAATTATCCTGGAGATGACATGACCACGCGTTCCATTGAATTTTGTGAAAAATTGGGAACTAAATCACTCGTTTACAATATGAAAGATTATTCAGATATGAACCCTTTAATGTCGCCTTTTTCCCTTGTAATTCCACTTGAATGGTTTACTTACTATCTTGCAGACATTAATAACGAAGATCCAGGGGCCACAAGGCATATTGGGAAGGTCCGATATTAACCTTCTTCTTATTTTTATAGTAAATAAAATAACTTTTTAAACTTAATACATTTCAGATATTTAATTATTTACCATAAATAAAGTAAATTTCTTATATTTTTAAATTCTATTAATGCCATATCAGGTATTTTAAGTTTATTAAGTGAAAAATAGCTATTCAGTAACTATTAAAAAGAGAAAAGAATTAGTGAATAGGTACTTCATGCCTTACTTTTTTCTCTGCTTTAGGCATTGTAACTGTTAAAACGCCATCTTCAAGTTTGGCACCTGCTTCTTCTACGATAACTTTTTCCGGAAGCATTACAGTTCGCTTTATTTTACCGTGTCTTCTTCCTTTTGATTTTACTTGAGCCCCTTTTTCCAGCGGAGTCTCTTCATAACCTAAAACTTTAATTTTAAGTTTTTCTTCTGTTAAATCTATCTTTATATCTTCTTTTTTAATTCCTGGAAGATTTGTGCGGACTATTATGTTATCATGAGTTTCAATTAAATCAGTTTCTGGAGCGCTTGTATAACTGCTAATAGATCTTTCAATTTCGTCGCTTACATCATTGATATAATCCATAGCATCATCTATTATTTTATCAATCGAAGTTCTCCTTTTAGGCCTTCCATTCATCATATTTCCTCCATTTAATTCAAACTATGATATACTCATCAAATATCTGTTTAAAAATAAATAAATGGTCATGAATTCATGATCTATTCAAAATAAAGTAAAAATTTTAAAATGAAATTACAGGTATATTTAGTCAACCTTTACCTGGAATCTCTTTTTTTCTTCTAATTTAGGAAGTGTTACTGTTAAAACACCATTATCAAACTTAGCTGATGCTTCTTTGACCTTAACTGCTTCTGGCAGTATTAAAGATCTTCTTGCTTCACCATATCTCCTTTCTTTTTTGATGAAGTTTTTACCTTCCTCTTCTGTTTCTTCTTCGAATTTTGCAAAGATTTCTATTGAGTCATCTGTTAAGTCAATGACTATATCTTCTTTTTTAACACCAGGAATATCTGCTTTAACAATTATATTGCCATCAGTTTCTATTACATCAGTCGCTAGTTTACTCGGAGCAGATGCCGTATATTCAGATAGAGCTTTCTCAAAGTCTCCCCCTCTTTCGCGGAATGTACCTATCATATCATCAAAAAACTTCTGTGCAGCTCCTCTTCCTCTTTCTGCCTTGGCTTCCCATTCTGATTTTCTTTCTGATTCAGGTTCGGTTTCTGCTTCAGGTTCATCTGGAAGTTTTTCTACTTCTTCCACTTTAACTTCTTCAGGTTCAGTTGATTTTGACACTGGAACATCTTTTTCAGCTTTTTCCATTTCTAATTCTTTTTTAGTCTTTATTTCCTTTTTTTCCACCATTAAATTCCTCCAGCTCCTTAATTATTAAATCCACGCCAGAACCTTCTGATGCTGAAATCATTAGAGGTTCATTCAGTTTACTAATATATTCATCTAAATACTTATTATTTTCTACCAAATCCATTTTGTTAAAAACACTTATTATTGGAGTGTCAAAAACATGTTTTATTTCTTCATATAATCTCATCTGTGCATCGAGAGGGTAACCAGATGTTTCAGATGCGTCAAAAATATATAAAATGACATCAGCTAAATGTTCCAGTGCAACCATAGCGCGGAGTTCAATATTGTTCATGTCCCTTATAGGCCTGTCAAGAAGTCCGGGTGTGTCTATTATCTGGTATTTTTTCCATCTTTTCTCAAAGTGCCCTATTTGAATCCCATGAGTTGTAAAAGGATAGTTTGCAACTTTTGGCTCGGCAGGAGTGATCTGGCGAAGCAGTGTAGATTTTCCAACATTTGGGAACCCTGCTATAACCAGTGTGAATGCTTCAAAATCTATGGTGGGCATATTTCGAAGTTTCCCTTTCACAAAATCTAAGAAGTCAAGTTCCTCTTTTATTTGGCGCATTACAGATGCAATTCTACCAAATGCAGCCCGTCTAACATTTGCTGCATTTTCAGACTTTGACCTTCTTACTTTAAACACATATTCATTTTCAATCTTAGATACAATACCTACTGCCCAGTTTAAAGCCCCGAGAGACTTTTTAAGGTCATCTACACCAACCATAACATCGATATAGTCCTGGTAAAACATGTGCATTTGTTCCACCTGCGGTGTCTTATCCAGTAAATTATTTAATGTATCTTTTGTAACTTGACAGGCAGTTTTTATTCTGGCCTCTTCTGTTTTTTTCGCCATTTGATAACGGGGGACCTTTGATGTCCTTACCTTATCGGCTGCTTTTTTGGCCCTTCTAAAGCTTTTATCTAAGATTTCATCAGGCGTTGGTACTGTTGGTATAAACATATAATCACTTCAATTCCTTTAATTAACTTGTTAAGCAAAAAGTATGATAAAAATCAATATTTTAAGGGATTTGAAATCTTTTTTCAAGACTCCAGTATTTTCATAATATGATATTGAATTTCATAAAACAAGTATTTATTTATAAATCACTTTTTTTCTAATTTAGATATATATTTGAGATATATAAAGTTGTAGCTTTAAACAAGTTTTTATTTATTTTCAAACGCTCATGAATTGAATGTTGTGCAAATGTGACTATTTAAATTTATGTAAAATTCTTGATTAAATGAATTAAACTTGTCTGAACAATTTCAACTTAATTAATCGATATTGCAATTTAATGTACAGTACTATTTCTACACATGATCATCGATATGAGCGTTTAAAAGGGATTTATTAGAACTCACTGAATCCTGAATTCTTCTCAAATCTGAGTTTCGATTATATATGAAATCAACCCATTTTATTAACTATTTGAATAAATTTATTAACTTTCAAAAACATAATATGATTAAACACAGGAGGTATTCAATTGTCAAAAGGAGATGTTTACAAAGTTTTTAAGAAGGATCATGCCCATATTAAAAAATTGTTTAATGAAACATTAAGAGATACCTCAAAGTATCCTGAAGCCCAGAAAGAACTGGAAGCTAACCTGCTTGGTGAAGAACAGTTTCTTTATCCTGCAATGGACTTTATTGATGAAGAATTGGTAAATGAAACCAAAAGAGAAAATGAAGAAGCATTCAGAACAATGGCAAGAATGAAAAATATGAATGAAGAAGACCGTGAATGGGTGGACAGCCTAAGACGGCTGAATGATCTTGTGGTCCATCACATGGAGATCGAAGAAAAGGAAAATGGACTTTTTGATAAAGCATCTGAGGTTTTAAGTGAGGAAGCAGAAGAGGATATACTCCATTTATACAACGAGCTGAAGTCAGAGAATCTTTCACCTTAATTAAAAAAATTACAACTCTACTTTAGTTTAAATGAAATAAAAAGAATTTTTTAGTATATTAAAAAAATTTAACAGGCTTATAAATGGCGCACCACCAGTTAGGTGTAAAAGCTTGCGATCACTATTTCAGAATCATGCGTGGAAATTTCCAAGTGGAACTTAAATATAATTCCAACCTCATATCACACTTATTCCTGAAAAATTTTAAATAGAACTTAAAGCTGGAGATACTGCACATCTATACTTTTAAGTAATTATTTAACATCCCAATTAAATATCATACTCATTCATGAAAAATTTCAGAGTGGAACTTGTATATCTTTACATCATTGTAGAGCCAGCAGTCTGCAGTAAGTCCTGCTTTTGTACAGGTATTATATAAGAACTCCTCTACATTCCATCCCCATTCTACAGCTACTTGCGGAAGTAACAACCCTTTGAATGGGCCTCTTTCTATAATAAGACCGTCTTTACCTATTTCAATCTTATCCAGATATTCTTCAGGTTTTTCAACCTCAATAATCTCAGGTTTTGTAAGTACACTTACTTCAATTTCGAGGTCATCTATTTCATCAAAGCTTACCGGTGGAAAACGAGGATCATTTACTGCAGCAGATATAGCAACGTCAATTACAGCATTTACAAGTGGCTTAACTGGTTCTGAATAACCTATACATCCCCTGAGCATCCCATTCTTATTTAAAGTTACAAATGCACCCATATCTTCTTTTAAAGTATCAGGAACATCCTCAGGTACATCCATAATTTTTCTACGGACTATATAATTTTTTATAGACTCCTTTGCGAGTTTTACCAGAAATTTTCCTTCTTCTTCAGATACCATTAAATTTACCCCCTAAAAAATGAAAAATAAATGAAAAAAATAATTTACATTGCCCCTCCAACAGTCGCTTCGCTTACCCTTACATGAGGTCCCCCATCTCCAACAGGAGCAGTTTGACCTCCTTTTCCGCAGAATCCAATGCTTAATTTGAAGTCGCTTCCAACACCGTTCACCTTATTAAGGATTTCCAGGATGTTTCCAGATAAAGATACATCTCTTAAAGGATCTTTTACTTCTCCATTTTCTATCATGAAAGACTCCGCAGCATTGAACTGGAAAATACCTTTTCCAGTATCTACTTGTCCTCCTCTGGAACCTTTAAGGTAAATTCCATTAGCCATATCTTCAATTAACTCTTCAAATTTCATATCTCCAGGTTTAAGGTAGGTATTACTCATTCTAACAATTGGTTGATCCCCAACTCTAGATCTTGCATTTCCTGAAGACGAAATTCCAAGTTTTGCCGCAGACTCTCTGGAACTTAACAGAGATACAAGCATTCCATTTTTAACCAGTACATTTTCACTGGTTTTTACACCTTCTGCATCGTATGGATAATAACCAAATGCATCCATACTGGCATCATCTATTATTGTGACCAATTCAGAACCGATTTGGGTTCCCATCTTACCTTTAAGAATTGAATCATTCTGTAAAATAAGATCAGCTTCAGAAGCGTGGCCTACAGCTTCATGTATAAACACGCCTGTGAGTTCACAGTCAAGTATAACTGGAAATGTCCCAGAAGGTGGTTTACTTGCATTTAAAAGCCTTACTGCCTTATCTGCTGCTTTTCTCCCGAATTTTTCTATATCTTCCTTTTGAAGCACTTCAAATCCACGTGCTCCCCCAATACTTCCATGCCCGAACTGGATCATATCCTCTTCTGCTGCAACAGCATTTAAAAATACTGCCACCCGAGATTCTTCATTTGTAATTGAAGTACCTTCCGTGTTTAAAAATAAACTTTTTCCTTCCGCATCAACATAACTTACAGTGGTACTGACTATTTTTTCGATGGTTGCAGCCTGGTTGACTTCATTCATGAGATCCTTCTTTTCCTCGATAGATACGTGAGAAGGTTTAATTTGGGCCTTTGATTTGACACTGTCAACTTTTGCCTCAACATCAGCAAGTTCCACGTCACTTTTTAATGATTTTACCAGTTTAAGGGCAGTTTCTACGACTTTATCCATCCTTGAAAGCTCGGTTGTAAATGCCGAACCCCATGCCCCATTTTTCAAAACCCTGATAACAGTTCCAAAATCAGACCCGGATCTTATCTCCTGAACTTTACCATCTTTCATAGTAATAGCTGTATTTTGACTATCACTGACTCTTATGTCAGCATAATCCACTTTATTTTCTATTTTATTGAGTATTCCCTCAAATAAATCGAGATCTAGTTGATTTGTCATTTATATCTCCCTTTAATTGTTAGTTTTCTCTTTTTATCCAGAATAAATCTACTTAAATTATTGATATTAATATAAATGTTAGTTTAGCCATAAAATATGGCAATTAAGAAGTATCATGTCCCCATCAATTAATAACTACTAGCAGCGATTTTTTTTAAAAGATAGAGCTATTTATATTATGTAATAAGGCCTTTATATTAATTATGTTTAAGCTGGTTGTTGAATTTAAAAACTGAGCCAGAGAGATAAAGTTGCATGAGTTAAATATATCTTAGAAAAAATGCAATTAGAATAGGGCAATATACCTTAAAATTTAGTCGGTTGCAAAAATTCTTTGAACGATTAAATTTAGTTAATGTTAAAAATTAGATAGTTATCATCGTAATTGCATGTGGAGGTGGAATGTATTCTATCAATTCATTTATAACATTTCTGCTGCAGTTTACGGCTGTTAAAAAACTTCGTTTTTTTTGAGGGCCTTCAAAATCTATGATTTAGATGCCCCAAACACGTAGTGTTTGAGGGATGTTACATTTGAATACAGAGAAATAATAAATACAGAATACATATAAATTAGTTTAAATTAATAATTTTAATGTCATTTTTATAAAAATCATTATAATAATATTAGACGTGGTGAAATGAAGACAATTAAAGAGATTAACCAAAAAATCGAAACTGGTGACGCTGTTGTCTTAACTGCTGCAGAGATGACAACTTTTGTTGAACAAAACGGTGTAAAAGCAGCTGCAGAGGAAATAGATGTTATTACAACAGGTACATTCGGTGCTATGTGCTCTTCAGGAGCATTTTTAAATTTCGGCCATTCTGATCCTCCTATTAAAATGAACAAAACATATTTAAATAATGTTGAAGCCTATTCTGGGCTTGCTGCTGTTGATGCATATATAGGAGCTACTCAATTAAATAGAAATCCCCAAATAGGCATGGATTATGGTGGCTCTCATTTAATTGAAGATTTAATCAGAGGCAAAGAAATAGATCTTGCTGTAGAAGCTTATGGTACTGACTGCTATCCTCGAAAGGAAATAGAAACCACCATTACCCTTGATAAATTAAATCAAGCAGTAATGATGAATCCAAGAAACTGCTATCAAAATTATGCCGTTGCTACAAATTCAACTGAAGAAACATTATACACTTACATGGGAACACTCCTGCCCCATTTTGGGAATGCAAGCTATTCAAGTGCAGGGCAGCTGAGCCCTCTCCTCAATGATCCTTACTTTGAAACCATAGGAATGGGAACTCGAATATTCCTGTGTGGAGGAGAAGGATACATAATCAGCGAAGGAACACAGCACTCTACTGATGCTGAACGTCGAAATGGAGTTCCTATCAGCGGTTCCGGGACATTAATGCTCATGGGAGATATGAAAAAGATGAGCAGCGATTTCGTCAGGGGAGCGACCATGCAGAAATACGGCCCTACATTATATGTCGGTGCTGGAATTCCTATTCCTGTTTTAAACGAGGACATAGCTAGAAGAACAGCTATAAGCGATGAAGACATCGTCTGCCAGGTTGTAGACTATGGAGTTCCAAAGCGCAGCCGTCCAGTTATAAAAGAAACAAATTATAAAGAACTTAAAACAGGTAAAATTGAAATTAACGGCGTGGAAGTTAACGCATCACCATTATCATCCTATAAAAAAGCTGAAGAAATTGCAAATGAGCTTAAAGCATGGATAACTAAGGGTAACTTCTTCCTTACAGAACCTATCATGAAATTACCATCTGAAGGGTACACTGTAAATCCACTTGAAATTACAAAGCCTGCTACTCTTGTAAAGAATTTAGAAAGCAAACCTGTAATAAGGGCATATCCAACAGAGGGAATAAGCGATGTTGCCAAGAAGCTCGTTGATAACAACATAAATCATTTACCAGTTGTAGATGAAAGTGGCAAGCTTAGGGGAATCGTGACTTCATGGGACATAGCAAATGCTATTGCCAAAGGTAAAACCAAATTGATGGATGTCATGACAAAGAGAGTTATAATAGCACGTGAAGACGAACCTGTGGATTTAGTAGCAAGAAGAATAGATAAACACGAGATTTCAGGGCTCCCAATTGTTGATAAAGATAACAAAGTTAAGGGAATGATCACTGCAGAAGATATCTCAAGATTAATTGGAAAGGAAAAAAATAACGACGAGGTGTGCAAATGAAGGCCTGGCTAAAATTTTCACCGGACATAACCAATAAATCAATAATTTCAGACACAATAAAATCCTATGATATAGATTTCAATATTTTAAGGGCAAATATAACTCCTAAGGGAGGTAAACTGCTGGTTGAAATATCAGGAAATCAAGTTACAGAGAGTATTGAATACATGGAAAGCCAGGGAATTAGTGTAGATCCTATTAAAAAAGTGGTGAAAAAAGAGGAAGAAAAATGCGTGGACTGCGGAGCATGTATTTCTTTATGCCCTGTAAAAGCCATATCTATCTCTGATGACTGGACCATACTGGTAGATGACCAGTTATGCATTGGCTGTGCATTCTGCACCAGTTCCTGCCCAATGAAAGCTATAAAAGTCACGGAATAGATCCAAGGCATTAATTAAATTTAATGCTTTTTAAGCATTAAATTTTTATTTAAATTTATAAAATCTTTTTTTAAATTATTTAATTATATCTTAATGGTTTAATTTTTATAAAAAAAGTCATTTACTTTTAAATTTGATTTTCAATTTATCTAATTTAATTATAACTTAAAAAAAGTAGAAGAATAAGCTAATTACTTATTCTTGAACTGGAGTTTCTTTTATTTCTGCCCTTATTACAGATCCAAGAACTCCACCAACTATTGCCAGAATTATATCCGCAACCACGTAAATTACCAGATAACTGAGTATGGATGTTATTAAAGATCCATAACCTTGGGCAGAATATATAATTACCAGTATTATAAGGAATATAACTGCTCCTATTATACCCATAATTGTTCCATTAATTGTTCCATCCTTAATTGTTCCTCCAACCATGAACCCTACTGCTATTCCCGCCAGTAAAAAGTCAGCGGTTAATAAACCTGAACTAAGCATTGATAAAACACTTAAAATAACGGCAATTATTGTACCAATAATTATAGGTCTCCATTGAATCATATTATTAGCCATATTTTTTCACTTCCTAATCTATATAATAGAAAATTAGTAAGACCTATTTAATAACTTTTTCCAAATTTACACCCAAATCTATACCAGATTAAACTTATTTAAGAAGTCTCAAGTAACTATGACATTATCCATTGTAACAAAAACAGGTGAAATAATTAAATCAGTGATTGATTAATTATTTACATTCATTTAATAAAAAAAGGCAAAAATAAGTTCACATATTGTTAAAAATAACAATCAATTGTAAGTATTATCCGATCTGGAAACACCTCATAGAAATAGAACCATTTTGAAAACCTTCATAAGTAAAAGTCACGGGTTCATTCTCATCACGCAGTGCAATGGAATAGATCATAGGTAAATAATGGTCAAGTGTAGGCACGGCATAGAGAGCTGAAGAACCCATATTCTCAAAATTAATTAAATCTTCCACATTTCCATTTAATAGATTAGATTTCACTTTTTGGTCAAACTCGACTGCCCAATCATATGGCTTAGCCTGCATATTATAATCAGCCATCCCCAAGTTATGAACAATATTACCACTGCCCATAATTAAAACTCCCTTTTCTCTCAAGACTTTGAGTTTTGAAGCTAAATCATAATGATACTGGACTGGTTTTGGATTTCTATCATTGAAAGAATAATCCAGACTCATTTCAAAGACAGGTATATCCGCTTGAGGATACATGTGCTTTAAAACAGCCCATGAAGCATGATCTAAGCCCCATTGAGTAGAACAACTAATGATATTCTCAGATTGAGCTAAAAATTTAGCACAATCTGGAGCACCTGGACTTGGATAAGTGATCTCATACATCTTTTCAGGAAAGCCATAAAAATCATGAATGGTTTTTGGCTTATCCATACATGTAACGTAAGTTCCATCAGTCAACCAGTGGGCCGAAACTACCAGTATTGCCATTGGTTTAGGGAGATTTTGACCAAGTTTCACTAAACTTCTTGTAAAATCATTGTCAGAGATTACATTTATAGGCGAACCATGTCCTATAAACAATACTGGCATCTTTTCGTTATTCTGCCGGATTTTTTGATTCATAGCTACTTTTTTGTAATTCATCCATTATCGATTTTTCGCTGCAGTTAAAATATATTCCAAATTAATTACATTAAACCAATTTGTTTCATTAGCCCTATCTGATCATAAAATAAGTTTTCTTCAACGATTTTGCTGTCTTTCCAGTGGGCAACCGTGCAGAATTTCACTTTAAACTTTTTATTGGTTGGCTGTATCATCTTTCCATCAGCGCATTTCATAGGTCCTTTCATCGTGCCGGCGAATATAGCTAGTCCAATCATCTTGACCCATAAGTACATTATATGGGTCGTTCTCTATGTGGTTATCTGGAAATGTCTTGAAAAATTCTTCAGCTTCTTTTTGATGTGGATCTCCTCCCTTTGTTGGTTCAGGTTGTCCTGGCCAGTAAACAGCAGCGTCTTCTGTATGCCTTTCTCTAAACACTTTCCAGTCCTGAGAATTCCATGCATCACCCAGTGTTTTCATTAACATTTTATTTTTATTAACAGTGTCTGATTCTTCCTTATTCAAGATATAATGGATAAATTTAAGATTAATATTAAGATGTGATTACTCTAAAGAACAATTTCGTTACATTTAAAAGTATATTCATACCATATGAAATTGTTAAAATATTAATCATAATGTAATCTTAATGTGGGGCGGTAATTATGGGTGATGAACTTGAATTTAAATTTTTGCTTTCAAATTTATTAAAAGCTAGATTTCCATATATCTACATTCCTACTTGGGAAGAAAATCGTGTTTTATCAGTAATTAATACTATCTCAACGGATCCAAATTTGATCAAGACCTCCAGAATCGTTTATATATGGAAACTCACAACTGGACTTACCAAAAACAATGAAAATGTGATTAGCGGTACTAAATCTCCCCTAAAAGCACTGGAATATATAGAAAAATCAGATGATCCTGCAATATTCGTATTTTTAGATTTTCATATATATTTGGGCTCAACTGGTATGTGCAATCCAGATCCTCAAATAATACGTAAAATTAGAGATCTATCATCTTTGCTTAAAGAGAGTAAGAATCCTAAAAACGTAATATTTATTTCACCTTCGGTTATGTTGCCTGATGAATTACAAAAAGAAGTAAGTATTGTTGATTTTGATTTACCCAATGTTGAAGACATAATGAATCTTCTAGAAGATATGATAACCGTAAATCAACCTGGAAAAATTACAATTGATCTCAATCCAAATGAAAAAGAACGCATTTCAAAATCAGCTTTAGGATTAACCCTCCAAGAAGTAGAAAACGCATTTGCCCGTGCTATGGTTGAAGGAGGAAACTTCAATATTAAAAAATTAGACGTGATTCATGAAGAAAAACGTCAGATAATTAAAAAAAGTGAGATATTGGAATTCATTAAAAGTGATCTCCAAATGAATGATATAGGTGGATTACAAAACCTTAAAAGATGGTTAGAAAAAAGGAATAAATCCTGGCTAGATTCAGCTAAGCATTATGGGATCACAGCACCCCAAGGGGTTTTAATTACTGGAGTTCCAGGTTGTGGTAAGAGTTTGATAGTAAAAGCTATTAGCGCAATGTGGCAGTTACCTCTTCTTCGCCTGGACATAGGAAAAGTTTTCAGTGGAATCTTGGGAAGCAGTGAAGAAAATATGCGAAAAGCAATAAAAATTGCAGAAGCTACTTCTCCTTCAATATTATGGATAGATGAAATTGAAAAAGGTTTCAGTAACGGAGGAGGAGATGGGGGGACCTCAAGTCGTGTTTTTGGAACATTTTTGACATGGATGCAGGAAAAAGAGAAGCCTGTTTTTGTTGCGGCAACCGCAAACGAGATAGAAATGCTACCTGCTGAATTTCTCAGAAAAGGCCGTTTTGATGAGATATTCTTTGTAGATTTGCCCACTTACAAAGAAAGAATGGACATATTAGAGATACATATTAATAAACGCCTAAATCAAGAGATCATAGGAGATTTCAAATTAAATAATGATTCTTACTCATATTTGGCAGGAATTACTGAGGGTTATGTTGGAGCAGAACTAGAACAGATTGTAATCTCAGGACTCTTTGAGGCATTCTCAGAGGACAGGCCCATTGAGCTCGAAGATTTTGAAAAATCCATAACAAATACGGTGCCTTTATCGGTAACCCAAGCAGAAAAGATCAGGGCAATTCGTGAATGGGCCAACATACGTGCCGTAGCGGCCACATCTGCCGATGATAGGATTGAATATAATCAAGAAGTGGCAGGATTTGAATT
Organism: Methanobacterium sp.; assembly: GCF_038562635.1. NCBI lineage: Archaea > Methanobacteriati > Methanobacteriota > Methanobacteria > Methanobacteriales > Methanobacteriaceae > Methanobacterium > Methanobacterium sp. Next base: position 291,708 of record NZ_JBCFBO010000002.1, read on the forward strand.
GGAGCCAAATGAACAGAATATCGATGAAGATATCGGATCTTCACGAGGTGGACGAGCAATTGATTTGTAAAAAATGAGGAGATGATTTAATGAGTGTGACTATGGTGTTAATACCCGTAGCAATCGCTGCTGCAGGAACTTTATTTGTTAAAGTTGAACCTCTTGAAAGTGATCTAATCATATTCAAAACGAAAATGAAAAATGCCTTAATATTGCAGAAAGCCGTAATTAATCTTGGATATCAACCCCATATTTTAAATAGAATTCAGATGGAAATTCAACATGAAGATATGCATATAAATTTCCAGAAAAATGAAGATAATACTATCCAAGCCACATTCAATGAAAATATGTCTCAAAAACAGGCCGAAGCATATATTGCTGAGATTTATGATGAATATACTACATTAGTACAACAACAAACCTATGAAAAACTCCTTGAAAACATTAAAAATCGTAATCTTAACTTAGAGTCTGAAGAAGTCACAAAAGACAATTCTATTGTACTTACACTAACCGTGCAGGAGTAGGAAGCATGAAAAAGAGTATTAAAATTGAAATTTTCAGTGATGGTACTATTCAGGCCGAAACTCAGGGAATAAAAGGCAAGAAATGTACGGATTATATAAAAATTTTAGAGGAAATTTTAGAGTCAAAAATAACAGATTCAGATTATACTCCCGAATATAACGAAAAAGAAAACGTGCGAAATAGAAATATCCAAAAACAGATGGTTAATGGAGACTGACATGTCCAAAAGTTCATGGGAACTGATTCACTCTTGGTGGCTAATATTACCTTTTACTTTTCCTATTTATCTAAACTGGACAGCCTTTATATATATAGGAATAACTGCAAGAGATCGCAAGTGGATTTCTTACGGAGTAATATATTCAATTCCCAGCATACTACTAACATTTGTAGATAGCACAACGAATTCTAACGAAATAATCGATGCTAACTCACTAATGGGGATACTCATAATTAGCATATATTTAATGGGATGTATCTCAATAATTCATGCATTTTCTTTGCGTGAAGAGTATTTAATCCGTTTAAAAGCTTTAAAAAATGTTAAAAATGATGATAAATTAAGGAAAAAAATTGCCAGAGAATATGGTCTGGATGATGGAAATTTTTCATATAATCAAGAACATTCTACAAGAATTAAAAATGAGAAATCCCCGATTTCAGATGAGTTTGTTAAGGATTTCCCGCATACAGTTTCACCTTCAATAGACATTAATAATGATCCTGAAGATTTGTTGCTAGAATTACCGGGTATAAATGAAACATTGGCTAAAAAAATAATTCAATTGCGCCAATCGGGTATTTATTTCGATTCTGCTGAAGACTTCGGAGAGTTATTAGGCCTTAAACCACACGTAGTGGAAAGAATAAAACCTCTTATTGTTATTAATACATCTGGAGAAGAAACAAAAATAATGAAAAATAAAGGTAGAATAGTGGACATTTAATAAATAAACATTGCAAACATGAGATTAAATAAGGGATTAATATGTCAAGACGTTTATGGGGACTAATTAACTCTTGGTGGCTTATACTGCCTTTTACTATATATCTGAACTGGTTGGCCTTTCTATATGTAGGAGTAACTGCCAAACATCGCAAGTGGATTCTTTATGGAGTATTATATGCAATTCCATTCATATTTTATCTATTTTACACTCTAACCGGCCAAGACACCAGTATAGTAAATGGCCAACCAGTCAGTTTAGAATTTGAAATAATTTTAAGTGCAGTATGGCTAATAGGGATTTTTTCGATTGTACATGCGTTTTCATTACGTAAAGAGTATTTAATTCGTTTAGAAATCTTAAAAGAAGTTAAAATAGATGAATTAAAAAAGGAAATCCATCAAGAAATCTCTTTAAATAATCCGGAACATTCCAAAAACATTGAAAACCAGGATACGAGAACAGATACTAATGAGTTTGTTAAAGATCTTCCTTTTAAATCAGTTTCATCTCCAGTGGATATAAATAATGATCCTGAAGACTTTTTGGTACAATTACCAGGTGTGAGTATAATATTAGCCAAAAAAACAATTCAATTGCGCGAATCAGGCGTTTATTTCGATTCTGCAGAAGAGTTTGGACAAGCACTGGGCATTAAACCTCACACATTGGAAAAAATTAAACCATTTATAGTTATTAACCCACAAAAAGATGTTTCTACAATAACAACATCCCATACTAAAGGCCGCAGGATTGATATTTAATGTATTTATATGTATACAAATTCTTACCAAGTACTCAGGTAGAAGGACCTGGTGAACGTGCCTGTATCTATGTGCAGGGGTGTTCTATTAGATGTGAAGGTTGTATTACACCCCAAAGCTGGCAGAAAGGGATTAACCAGAAGGTTAATGTGAAAGATATTGCTGAAACCATTCTTCAAGGTCCTGAAGTTGAAGGAGTTACCTTTTCTGGCGGAGAACCATTTGAACAGGCGAAAGCTCTAGCAAAATTAGGAAATATCCTTAAAAATGAAAATTTATCAGTTGTTACGTTCACCGGTCATGTTTTTGAAGATATAGTGAAATCTTCCAATGCCGATTGGCATGAATTGTTATCTATAACTGACCTGCTGATTGATGGTCCTTACATGAAGAATGAATTTGATCTCAACCATCCATGGGTTGGCTCATCAAATCAAAGATACCATTTTTTAACTGAACGTTACCATCATATTCAACCTACTATCCATAAAATCAAGAATAAAATTGAAATTAGACTTCAGGATGATGGCGAAATAGTTGTTAATGGAATAATTAGACAAAAAAATATTAAAGATCTATTGGATGGGATCTAACTAAAAAATAATAAAACCAATGATAAATAAATGAATTTTGGTAGAAGACAATATTTTTTTAATTTTCATTATACTTTATTTTATAAGTATAATTTACATTTCGCTAAGTGAGGGTGATTTTTTACGCATGATATGGAGATTTGCACCTGTCCTTACAATTATACTGGTCTTTAGATAGTCTAAAGATCACATTAAAATATATTTTGGGTTTTAACGAGTTTAACTATATTTTCAGGGTTAATATTAAGTTATGTATACGTGTTTATGCCCACATATGCTTTAAACAGAAAATATTATCTTTCAATGGGCATTTTCCTGTTATATTTGATATTTTTGGTTTTTGGTTATATTTACAGAGCAAAAATTTGAATTTGATTTTTTATGCTTAGTAATACTACAATAGATAGTACTGGTTTACAACTACTCTTATCTAAACATGTTAAGAGATTATATCTTCTTTGGTTGTCTAATCCTAATTTTTATTGGTTATATCATTCTATTCATTTAGTTATATAACCATGAAGATGTAGAAAAAAAATCCATATTAAATCCTAGAACAACTAAAAATGTTTATATCATTCCCAAGAGGGTAAACTGTACTTCCATTTTAATCCTTTTTCAGATTAAATAAAAAAATATCCCTATTCATAATTTCTTTTTAATTAATAGACTCCACTCAAAAATTAAAAATTATTAAAAAAAATAGTTTATAAAAAATTATAAACCGAATGATTTTTTAAGGAGATCTACATTTACGTATCCTGCTCTGAAGAGTTCACCAGTTCTTAAATCGTTTATGACCACTTCAGCAGGTGCAAACATTCCTTTGTCGATTTTGTAGAAGTCGTATTCCGCTTCTTTAAATACATCGTAGAATGGTTTTCCGTATCCTTCAGATGCGGACGATGGGAGATTTTCAGCTAAAGCTTTTAAGTCATCTCCTTCTTCAGACTGGATGTAGTAGTAAGTCCTACCACCGAATAAAACAGCATCGTTTGTTTTACCCATTGCTTTAAGTCCGTCTGGGTCAACAGGTGCTATTGGTGCGATTCCTGCAGCAAATTTAACTTTTGTAACGTCGAAGTCTAAAGCTTCCATCATTTTGTAGGTACCGTTTTCTACAACTCTTCCTGCTATTTGTATTGAACCTACGATTGATGATGTTGGTGCAACGAGTACTGTTACGTTTTCTGGTGAGACACCGCAGTCTTTTGCAATTGCGTCGGTTACGTCAGCGCCGGGTAATTTGTCAGCTTCGAGTGTGAGGATTGCAATGTCTGCATCGTCTTCGTAGCCTATTACTTCATAGGTGTGGGCTGGTTTTTTAGCTAATGCTCTTGCAGGTCCTGAACCTAGTGCAAAGAAGTCACCTACACTTACAGACCATCCTGCTTTTTGTGCTCCAAGGGTTGATATTGCCGGAGAGTTGGTTTTAATTTTTACAGAAGGTAACGCAAAACTTTCTGAGAGGTCTCCTGGAATTGAGATTCCCACTTCTGCAAGTCCTCCAAGACATACTTTTGTGTAAAGTTCCCCTGCTTTAAGGCTTCCAGAAACATTTACACCAGCATCGATAACTGTGGAACCGTTTTCAAGCTTTTCTACGCTTATGTTTAATTCATCTGCGTCTTTTATCATTAAGTCTACTGTCTTTTTTGCTTCAAGATTGACACTTACCATTATTTCACCTCATTAGTGTGATATATTATATGAATACAAAATTTGTTGGTGAATGGATTTTAAGCTATTGTCCTTTAATTAGTTTACTATTTGATCTTCTGGATTTTGAAAAATGTGCCATTATGATTACATACGTCCATTGCAAAAAATTCATTGACAGCCGCCTGTTACCTCTTCTTAATTCTATTTTAACATAGGGCATTCTGGGGCGAAACTCCTTTTAATTTTATTGTTAAAATTAAATAGATTATTTTGCTTCCTTTTAACTTATGTTGAACTTTTTTATAATAATAAATAATTAAACGAATAAAATTAAGATGTAATCATTTTTTTAAGGTACAAAAAATACTATTTTTAGTAATCCATCCTTTGGTTAAGACATTTTTTAAATTCAACAGCATTTACATGTAATTTTAACTGTTCAGAAGATGGAAGGGCTGATCTTTCAAAATGTCTCATATCTGAGAGTATGCTCATTTCAATAATAGCTTCCATGGACCTGGCACCATGCTTATATTTAGGGACTTTAATTAAGGCGTTTAATACAGAAGGATCGATATTTGCTTCAGAACCTAAAAAAATGTTTTTAGCTTTTTTCTCTAAAATGGATCGTAATACCATGGCCCTTCTTATCATGTAAAGGTAATCATTGTCTTGTTCTTGGTCAATTCCCGTAATATCAATATATCCCCGTAATCTACTTACAAAATCTGCCCCTTTGACCTTGTCTTTATCTTTATCATTATCAAATTCTTCAAAAGTTTTATTCCTGCCTCCTGCAAAAACAAAAATACATTTACCAATAGGGTGAATAATCTCGCCCTGTTTGAAACTACCATCACTCATAGGAGATAAAAAGTATTTTAACCAGCCATAAGGAACATTATCCAGATCAGAATCAAATTCATCAAAAAATATTAGGGGTGTTTTACCAGTTAAGGATGTACTTTGAATAATGTGAAAAGCACTGAACAAATCATTCAGCGATTTAAATTGGGATAAATTAAATTCTATGGGTTTTATGTCATTAGAAATAGTTTTCGTGATTTGAGTAACACCAAATGATTTTCCAGAACCAGGTGGTCCAAAAACTGCTATTGAAAGAGGTTCTTTTATATTTTTTTTAGATAAATACTCCAGTATGAGGTTTCTACTATTATGAAAAGTTTCAATTTCTTTTCTATCAACTGTAAGCAATTCACCAAACTCAGCAATAGGAGATTGTAACAAAACGCTTTCTTTAGATTTTACATATTGATATGCTGCTTTAAAAACATCTTTTTCATTTTTCAACTTCTGTTTCATGATTTTCCAGCCAATATCATCTTGGAATTCAACATCCTGAATTTTTTCTTTATCGTTATCCAGATTTAAAAACATTTTTTTAAAAGGAAAATCCATCTTACCAGCATCATCTGCTATAAAACCCATTTCAAGAAGATTACGGCTGGCAACTATTCCTTTTTTAATCCCATCAATCAGTTTATCACCATAACTTTTGGGATTATTCTGAATCTCATGTATTAATCCAGAAATAAAAGCACTGCGTAACCCTTTCATATAATATCCTTCACTTTTTTGTTCAAGGGCTCCTTCAAAAACTTCAGGATCAAAAAATAATGTGTATTTGGCTTTTTCTCCATCATATTGGCATAATATTGCTCCGTTTACTCCAAAACGAACAATCAAATTTTTACATTGACTGATCTCCTTAATATTAAGATTACCTTCTCCTTTCCGATTTTTTTCCATTTCATTTAAAAAATCATAAGCGGTACGTTCCCATGATAAACTTCTACTTATACGCAAACCTTTTTCTCGTAAATCATCAGCTCTTATTATAACAATTAAATTTGGTTGATTTTTTAGAAATTCCCATAAATCTCCCTGGGCCAAAGGACGACTCATTTTAAGTATAAATAAACTATCTTTCACATCTACATTATCAATAGGGCTCCAAAGATTTTTCAAATCCCTGAAATATTTATTATCATCATGTATAACCACTATATCTGGAGGAGTTTGATCATCAAATTTATGGTAATCGAATTTCGGTTTTATGATTTTTTCTGGTTTTTTAAATCCCGAAAAAGTTTTAACAAGATGTTTTTCGTTAGGTGGTAAAACCAATTTATTATCTTGTGACGGGCTATATTTTTCCAAAATGCACATACTATTAATCAAATCTTTAGAATTATTTAGTTCCATTTCATTTTTTATTTCTAATTCGTCATATTGAATCAATTGAAGGTGATCTTTTTTAATTTCATTAATCATTTTTGCAATTAGTGGGGCCCCGCCCATTCTGGCTATAATGTCATATCCTTTGTAGATTTCATGATTGGATTGTTCATAAGGATAATCCTTTGAATTACTGTTATCCCATTTTAACCAATCTTTAGTAACATCTCCAACAACCATAAGTTTAATTTTTTCTGACATTCCCCACATCCTCATAATTTATTAACAAAGTTAATTAATATATATGTCAATTTTAGGATTTATAATGGTGGTTTCTAAGAATTTTAACTTAAGAAGCAGAAATAATACCAATAAAACTTGTGGAAATGGTTCACCTTTTGAAAAATTCTTTTTAGACCATAAATAATAGTTATAGTATTAAAACAATTATATTTCTGTTATAATCAAAAATACATTACATTATGGGTAAAAATCAGATTAGAGGTTAAAAATTTATCTAATCTATTTAACTAGAGCATCATATTTTAGCTTTATGAGATTCAATGACTGTTTCTATAATCTCCAAATAAAAAGTTCGTGTAATGCACCAGCACATAAACAACAAATACAACCGCCAGCAGCTCCTCAAAGTACCCCACATACTGCAGTAAAGGTATTTGCAGATTCATACTGGCCAAAAAATTATTTGCATACTGCATGGCAATAGCACTAATTACTAAAGGAAATCCAAATGCAGAATAACTAGGATAAAACTTTAATTTCAGCATTTTAGGCATGTACAGAAGCACTGCAAAGAACATAACAATCGCCGAAATAACAAGCCCCCAAAAAATATTCATGTTTATCACATTAAATGAGCTTAAATATCCTGCCAGACAGATGCTTGAAGGTGCTGCAAAAATGGTTAATGTAGGAATGGCTGGTTCTGGAAATGACTTAACTACAAATACCCTGTAAAGCATTAACGGCAATAAAATCAAATAAGATACAAATCCAAAGTAGAATAACACTCTACCGATGCCCGCAGCGTTAAATATCGGCGCAACTATACTTCCCACTGCAACACCAACATACACTACAAAGTAACAGGGAAATACTTTGTTTATATCAAAATCAAAGATAAATTTCCGGGTAAAAAGAATTATTATAACAAACTGCATTAAAATTCCCACAATCCACATAACATAAGCTGTAGAAGGAAAAAATGAATTAACATACGTTGATAAGACAATGATCCCCATTGGAAAAGTGGAAGCAACACCTGCAACTGCAGGATTATTTAAATCTGCCTTAAGATGCTTAGGATTAGATGCTATTTTTATTAAAATCAACGCTAAAATTAGCGCAGATATAACTCCAAATATAATTTTAAGTGCAATTTCTTGAGAAGATACCAGATTTCCTGCTTCCGCTAGACCCAGCATTAAACCAGATATCGGTACAGAAATTTTGTCCATCAAATCTTTCATAATCTAACCATTTAAAAAATAAATAAAATTAACCGTTAATTCACTATAAACCAAACATCTGCATGCTTAAAGTCTTCTTAGCATCATCAAAATTAACTTCGTATATG